>JABJKL010000090.1 GCA_018660405.1 Pseudomonadota bacterium
ACTAATTTAACTTTTTCTTTAATAGCTGATTAACTTGTCCAGGATTCGCCTTCCCTTTTGAAGCTTGCATGACTTGCCCAACCAGAAACCCAAAGACTTTCTCATTGCCGCTTTTGTACTGCTGAACTTGTTCGGTACAACGAGCCAGCACGTCATCCACTATCGTTTCAATCGCGCCGACGTCAATGATCTGCTTTAAGCCCTTGCTTTCTATAATGGCATCGACCTCACCTTCTTGATGCCATAAAGCAGCAAATACTTGCTTGGCAGTTTTGCCAGAGAGCGTATTATCTTTAACGCGGTCGAGCAGACCCGCTAGTTGGACAGCGGTTACCGGCGATTGCTCAATAGTGAGATCATCATTATTCAACGCAGCAAACAATTCTCCAATGATCCAGTTGGCAGCCAATTTTGCATCGGCCTGGGTTGCGGTATTAGTTGAGGCATTAGTTGAGGGTTGAGTCGCTTCGACGACCTGCTCGTAATAGTCCGCTATCGGGCGGCTGACGGTAAGCTGAGCGGCATCTTCTACGCTGAGGTTGTAGCTCTCAATGAAACGCGTATATTTTGCTTCTGGCAACTCGGGTAGTGTGCCTCTAACGCCGTCAATGAAACTTTCTTCCAATAGCATTGGCGGCAGGTCAGGGTCGGGAAAATAGCGATAATCATGTGCTTCTTCTTTAGATCGCATGGATCGTGTTTCGTGCTTATCGGGGTCGTAAAGACGCGTTTCCTGCACCACGGTACCACCGTCTTCAATCAAGTCAATCTGACGCTCGATTTCGTATTCGATGGCACGTTCAACGAACCGGAATGAATTAATATTCTTCGATTCAGTACGTGTACCCAATTCCTTTTGCCCGACAGGCCGAACGGATACATTAGCATCACAGCGAAATGACCCTTCTTGCATATTGCCATCGCAAATTTCTAAATAGGTGACCAGAGAATACAACTTTCGCAAATAGGCGACCGCTTCGGCAGAAGATCTCATATCTGGCTCAGAGACGATTTCCAGCAGCGGTGTTCCTGCACGATTAAGGTCGATGCCCGTCATGCCATGAAAATCTTCGTGCAAAGATTTCCCGGCGTCCTCTTCTAAATGTGCTCTAGTAATTCCGATGATTTTCTCGCCTTTTTCGGTATTTATCGCCAGGCTGCCTTCGCCGACAATAGGCAGTTCCATTTGGCTGATTTGGTAGCCTTTGGGTAAATCTGGATAGAAATAGTTCTTGCGGGCAAAAACGTTGGTACGATTTATGTTGGCGTCAATTGCCAGGCCAAATTTAACCGCCATTCGCACAGCTTCCAGGTTGGCAACCGGAAGAACTCCAGGCAAACCAAGATCGACCGCGCAGGCTTGCGTGTTCGGTTCAGAGCCGAACGCTGTGCTTGCACCGGAGAAAATTTTACTCGCCGTTTTTAATTGGGTGTGAACTTCAAGACCAATGACGACCTCCCATCCAGGGGTATTGTTTTTGGCGGAATTCATTCGATAAATTCCTCTGGAAAGGTGCGATGGAAATCTGTATTGAGTTGAAACTGGTGCGCTGCGTTTAACATTCGGCCTTCTTCCAAATAAGGCGCGACCAGATGCAAACCGATGGGCAACCCTTTTGGATCGAATCCGGCTGGTAACGACATGGCAGGTAATCCCGCAAGGTTTGCGGGTATGGTGTAGATATCATTCAAATACATCTCGACTGGATCGTCAGTCTTGGCATTTTTTTCAAAAGCGACGCTCGGTGTTGTGGGCCCTAGTATCAGATCGCATTGTTCAAATGCGCGATTAAAATCATTACTGATTAATCGGCGAAGTTTTTGTGCTTTGGAGTAATACGCATCGTAGTAACCCGAAGACAGGGCATAGGTGCCAATCATGATGCGACGTTTTACTTCATCACCAAAACCTTCTGAACGTGATTTTTGATACATGTCAACCAAATCATCATATTTTTCCGCACGATGTCCAAAACGAACACCGTCAAAACGCGATAGGTTGCTCGAGGCTTCTGCTGGAGCGAGTACGTAATAACACGGTACGGCTAACTCGCTGCTGGGCAGGGTGACATCGATGATTGTGCAGCCCATTTTTTTGAAAGTTTTTATTGCCGAATCGATGATGTCGCCGACTTCGGCATCAAGGCCCTCACTGAAGAACGATTTTGGCAGACCGATTTTCAGGCCCTTGACGGATTTTTCCAGTTGCGCACAAAATTGGGTGGAATCTTGCTGCAATGAGGTACTGTCTAGTTCATCAAAACCACACATTACATCGAGCATTAGTGCGGCATCTTCAGCACAACGGGTCATTGGGCCTGCCTGATCCAGCGATGACGCAAAGGCGATCATGCCGTAGCGGGATATTCGTCCATAACTGGGTTTGACGCCGGTTATGCCGGTAAAAGCGGCGGGTTGCCGGATAGAACCTCCGGTGTCAGTGCCCGTAGCGACCGGTGTCAAACCGGCAGCGACCGCTGTGGCGGAACCGCCCGAGCTTCCACCCGGCACCCGGGTCGTGTTCCATGGGTTTGAAACGGGTCCGTAGTGCGAGGTTTCATTTGATGAGCCCATCGCGAATTCGTCCATATTGGTTTTACCCAAGGTGACCATGCCCGCCGTGTTTAACCGTGATACGACAGTTGCGTCATAAGGCGCAACGAAATTATTGAGAATTTTCGAGCCGCAGGTAGTGAGCAAGCCATCGGTGCAAAAAATGTCTTTGTGGGCGATCGGGATGCCCGTTAGCGGCGAGCCAGTCCCGGATTTGAGGGCTTCGTCCGCCCGTTCAGCTTGAGCAAGTGCGCGCTCTGTATCAACCGATATAAAGGCGTTTAGCCTATTGTGAGACTCAATGCGTTGCAAAAAGTGCTCGGCGAGTTCACGTGCTGAGCAGTCACCATTACGTAATACGGCTTGAAGCTCTGTGAGGGTTTTTTGGTGCAGCTTATCCATGACCTTTCGATTCCAACCTTAGTCAATCACTTTGGGGACGAGGTATAGTCCATCCTGAGTCGCCGGAGCAATGGACTGAAATTTGTCTCGCAGGTTTTTTTCGGTTACCGCGTCTTCGCGTAAGCGCAAAGCCGCATCAAAAGGGTGGGTCATGGGGGCTATCGATTCGGTATCGCAAGTTTTCATTTGTTCAACTAATTGAAGAATACTAGCCAGTTCGCTACTAAATTTAGTGGCTTGTTCATCGTTTAGCTCAAGTCGTGCAAGTTGGGCGATTTTTTGTACGTCGTTGTTGTTGATAGCCATTTTGAGTGAGTGAATAAATCAGAGGTTTCTGGATTAAATTATTGTATTTAAGCGGTTTTTTTGCGAAGCGGGGCGTTACCATAATGGTTGAATAGATCAAGGTGCGTTGGTACAGTACGGCCGATGTAATGACATTCCACGACTACACTCTGTCCCCCGGTAAATTTAGATGTTAAAGGCTCTTTTTGGAATGTTTTCCAATGA
>JABJKL010000117.1 GCA_018660405.1 Pseudomonadota bacterium
ATATCATCGGCATCCATGCGCGCGACGTATTCGCAATCTGTTTGGTTTAGCGCGTGTTCTAAACCAAAATTAAGTGCATCGATGATGCCCTTGCCAGGGTTATTTAGCCGTGTGATTCGGGGGTCTTGCGGAAGGTTTTGTATACTCTGGTCGGTCGAATGGTCGTCAATAATGATTAATTCGAGCTTACTATGCGTTTGTTCGAGAATGCTCTGTACCGCGATGTCCAGGTGTTTGCCGCCGTCGCGAACGGGCATCAAGACGGAAATTAATGGCACTTGGTTTATGCCTGTTAATCAGTCAATGCACCACCGCAGCTGCTGCCAGCACCGGCGGTGCAGCCGAAGCAGTGCCGATCCACCGCAATATGGGTGTTCTGCAAGGTCGCAGGATCAAGATCCCATAAATAACGGTGCGGTTTACCTTCCATCGGTAAGTCGAGCATTTGATTAAAGTCGCAGTCATACGCTAAACCGGTCCAGTCGACGTTAATCAGGTGCCGACACATCAATCCTTCAACGGTTCCAGAATTAAAGTTATCAACCAGCAACTCTTGATAGCTTTCCAATTCGCCATCGCGTCGCAGCGCGTGCGCGAAACGGTTGAGTGGAATATTGGTGATAGTGAGCAAGCTGGAGAAACTGATATTAAAGTCAGCGCCCAGCCGGTCTCGGTAGTCTTGTTCGAGTTGCGCCTGCGGTGCGGGAAGGAAGGCGCCGCCGGGGTTATAGACCAGGTCTAATGATAATTCACTGTTTGCTTTGCCGTAGCCTAATTTGTTGAGTTGTTGTAACCCGCGAATGCTTTTATCAAACACGCCGTCGCCGCGTTGAGCATCGACATTCCCTTGCGTATAGCACGGCAGAGAGCAGACCAGGCGTATTTTGCGCTCGGCATACCATTGGGCCAGGTCTTCTTGATTCGGTTCAAACAACACCGTTAGGTTGCAGCGTGAGGTGATAGCGATATCTCGCTCGACCAGCTGGTCAACAAACCACCGGAAGTCTGGATTGAGCTCGGGGGCACCGCCGGTTAGGTCTGCTTGAATGATCTGCGTGCCATTAAGCCATGTCAGTATTTTCTGCATGGTTTCCCGCGTCATCAACTCGGTTCGATTCGGGCCGGCATCTACATGGCAGTGGTGGCAGGCTTGATTACACAGCTTGCCCAAATTGAGCTGAAGCTCGGTTGGGTTGGCACGTACTAACGTTTGCTGGTTTTGTTTCAATACCGATTCAAAACTTGGCCCAAAGTCGGGCACACTCTTGCTTGAAGAGAGTATTGGCTTGAGTTCGAAGATCTTATTCATGATTTGTTATGTAACTAATCGAGCAGTATATGGGTTTGCCAAATACCGGCATGACACGCCGTAAATCCATCCCCCGTTTAAAACAAGGGGTCGGCTCGGCGCCAGCTTCCTGCTGGCGACGGTCATGCTGGCATTCGTCAAACCCATGTCCTTTGACATAAATTCCGATACATTAGGATTGAGTCTAACAGACCTGAATATCGGACGATTGCTCACAAATATCAATCCGTTGTCTTGTCTTTGTATTCGCAAAGGTCGTTAATTGAACATTTTGGGCAGTTAGGTTTGCGCGCCATGCAAGTGTATCGGCCGTGCAGGATCAACCAGTGATGCGCGTCGATCATGAATTCCTCTGGTATGACTTGCAGCAGTCGTTTTTCAACTTCGACAACATTTTTGCCGGGTGCGATTCTGGTGCGATTCGAAACTCGGAATATATGCGTATCGACCGCCATGGTTGGGTGGCCAAAGGCAGTGTTTAACACAACATTTGCGGTTTTACGTCCAACGCCGGGTAGCGCTTCCAGTGCTTCACGATCTTCAGGCACCTCGCTACCGTGCTGCTCAACCAACATTTGACACGTTTTGATGACGTTTTTCGCCTTGGTGTTATACAAGCCTATAGTTTTAATGTATTGGCTGAGGCCTTTTACTCCTAGCGCAGCTATTTGTTCCGGTGTGTTAGCAACTGGATAGAGTTTGTCGGTCGCTTTGTTAACGCCAATATCGGTAGCCTGAGCAGAAAGGATAACCGAGATTAACAATTCAAATGGAGAGCTGTAATTGAGTTCAGTCTCCGGTTTTGGGTTGGCGGCTTGCCAACGTGAGAAAATTTCAGTTGTTAGTTTTTGGTTCAATGGATTAATGGCTCAACGAATTAGTGCTTTTTAGCGTTGGCACGGGCAACAGCAGCGGCGATTTCAGCCTTGAGTTGGCCGGGTTGGGCATTCTTGCGGATATCCTTAAGCCGTTTGGCGGCGCTTTTTTGTTTAGCACGCGCTTGTAGTCTATTGTGTCGAGCGTAAGTGCGTTCGCGCGCAAACCGTGTTTGATCAGGGCTATAATCCGGCCAGCGCCAGGCAGATAGGGTATTGGCTGTTTGATCTTGTTCTTGCGCAGCAACTAGACTAATGCAATCGACCGGGCAGGGCGGAATACACAGTTCGCAGCCAGTGCATTCGTCGCTAATCACGGTATGAATATGTTTGGCTGCGCCGCTAATGGCGTCCACAGGACAGGCTTTGATGCACATCACGCAGCCAATGCAGATGTCCTCGTCTATCAGGGCGATCTGTTTGCCATCATATTGTGCGAGTTCCGTCGCCAGCGGCTTACCTATTTTACCCAGCAGTGCAGCCAAGCCCCGTATGGTGACATCACCACCCGGAGGGCAACGATTAATATCCGTTTGGTCTTTGCCAATCGCCTCGGCGTAATCTTTACAGCTTGGGTAGCCGCACCGG
>JABJKL010000110.1 GCA_018660405.1 Pseudomonadota bacterium
CTATTGGGTCGAAAGGCAGTTTAAGGGTGATACTCATACCCACGGGCTCTTTTTGCTGGACAGTCAGCGCCCCACCATGATGATAAGCGACCAGATAAGCCAGAAGGCTATCGGCTCTTGTAGTCGCGGTGTCTTGTCCCGCGCCCAGAAAAGACGAGTGAGTACTTTCCAATCGAATTTCCACGCCGGGGCTATTCCATACACTATCGATGGATTCGACCGAAATGGTTATTGCATTATCGGCCGATTCGGCACCCATCTGATCCGCGAGAATGCCAAATAATTTTTCCATTTGGTCTGATTGCGCAACCAATGGTGCAAGCTCTGTTTTGGGTAGATGAGTCTCAATTCCCGCACCCAGGCTTGCAAGTCGGTCGGACAACACAACTTTATCGTTAAATGCCGATGCGTCATTTCCAATTTCCTTAGTGATTTTTTGAGCAATGGTGCTCATTTGTTCGATCTCGGAGAGCTGCAAGCCCCACAAATCCAGCGCTTGAACATTGGTAGCAGGAGGAGCGGATGAAGGATTTGATGTGTCGTTTAAATAGGCATCATTTAAGAACGCATTGACGGCATGTAGCGGATAGCGTAGCCGGTCTGAAAGGCTGCTTGCCATAATAACCAGATCGCGTGCACGATTTACTCCTGTAAGCTGCTGATAAATGCCGAGCTTTTCTTCTATCAGCAGGTCGCGATCCCGCTGCAAGTTGAAAAACCGCATCGCTAGCAACAAATCCTGCTGCAACGTATCCAAATTCCACGGCTTGGTAATGTAGCGGAAAATCTCGCCGCTATTGACCGCCGCGATAGCATCTTCCAAATCCGCATAGGCGGTTGTCAGTATTCTGACGATAGCGGGATGTTTTTCGCGCACGAACCGCAAAAGATCCACACCGGTTTCCCCGGGCATGCGTTGATCAGTGATCACCACGGCGATGCGCGCGTCTTGCTCCAATATGGCCTGCGCTTGTTTGACGCTCGGTGCAGTCAGCGTTCGAAACTGTTTGGTGAACGCCTTGGTGAAATATTTAAGCGCCTGTTCCTCATCATCGACAAATAATATGGCGAATTCGTTTTCATTGTGCTCAGCATTACTGGGATCTTCAGGCATGGTGTGTCTCCTCTATTTCGGAGGTAGCTGTTGCATTCTGCGCTGCAGGGTTTCTCAGGCTCAGGTCAAACGTGAAATCCGTTCCCTGGCCGTGCTCACTGGAAACGCGCAGCTCTCCACCATGGTTTCCAACGATAGTGTGGCAAATGCTAAGGCCAAGCCCCATGCCCTCACCGACATCCTGTGTGGTATAGAAGGGATTGAAAATATGGGGTAAGTCGTCCTCGGCGATGCCGGAGCCATTATCGCTTACTTTGACGTATAATCGCCCGTCTTCGGTGATTGCTGTGATATTTATTTCTGGGCGGCGGATATCTTTAACCGAAAGTACCGCTCGGGCAGCATTTTCCAGCAAATTGATCAACACCTGTATAATGTGGGATTGCGTACCCATAACCATATCCTCCACGCATAGTTCGCGGCGTATGCTAATTCCTTCCTTGTCATGACCGGTAAACTGAAGCGCGCGGTCCAAAGCACTGGAAAAAGCAAATGGCTTTTGCTGGTCGATTTGTTCGGGTGTGGCGAAATCGCGCAGATCGGAGATAATTTCCTGAATGCGGCTAACACCGTCTTTGATATCATCGAAAGTCTCCTTTAGATCGGGATCATCTTGAATGACTTTCTCTCTCTGCATGAGCTGCAAAGCCATCTGCGTATAATTCACGGGATTGTTGATCTCATGCAAAAGCCCGGCGGCCATATGCCCAAGACCTCTGAGTTTTTCGCTTTGTACAAGCTGCGATTCGGCTTCTTTTAGCTGTACCAAAGTATTTTCTAGCTCTTCGTTGCGTTTATCCAATTCGAAGTTTAGACGGAATTCCTCGAAACGCCCGCGAGAATAGAAAAAACTTGCTGTACTACTAATGCTTCCCGTTAAAACCATGAAATACACATTGTTGTATAGAATGTTGATCTGTGGTTTTTCGTGACCAAAACAAGCTATGATATATAAGAATATCCCAACTAAAATGGATAATGTCACCTCTTGAAATGAAAGAGGCAATAGTGTGCCAATAAGAAAAATTATCAACAGCAAACCAAGGTGATAACTGGACTGAGCCCCATCAACCCAGAAGATCATGAAGCTCATTGTTAGCTGTACTGATAAAACACACATTAACGTTAAAGCTATAACGCTACTTCGAGACAGATTAGTAAAAAATAATACTAAAGCAATTAATAAAAACGCAGAACAAATTAAACGCGCAATAACAAATATATCCAGAAAATCTGGGTACACAAAATAGTCTAAACTAGCGCCGGCAGGGACGAGCACAATAGCCAGAATACAAGCTATTTTTGAGTATCGTAAGCGAAGATCGCGGTCGGCTTTTTGATAGGCCTCTAGAACTGCAGAATTTTTAGCCATCGCCGGATATCGTTTTGTTGATTTCGAGAATAATATTCTGTCCAGTTTCCTCTCCATAGACTTCATGACGGCCAAGCTTGGGGGCTAAATTAAGCAACTCTCGTTCATTCCGATATATCAGGTGCCATTCCATCAAGTATTCCATAATATATAATCCTGTATTACTAGGATGAACGTTTGTAACCAAAACCGTTCCATTTGGCTTTGCCCATCGATAGAATAATTCCAACATACGAGAACATACCCTATCGGACAGATAGTCAAATAACCCAGCGCAATAAACAAAATCGAAGGTTTCTGTTGGTATTGTACCTTTTCTTTGAGCCGCCTGTTTCAAAAGGCTGTTAACGGATTGATGAACAAACTCCACTTTTGGCTTCCTGCCGCTGTCCTTGATGGCCTCGTCAATTTTTGACTTTGTATAATTCAGTGTTTCCTCGTTGAAATCCACCAAGCGGAACTCGCAACGGTCAGCCAGGGGATGAGTACGAATAAACCGCTGAATTTCTACGGCGGGTCCACAGCCAACATTTAGCACACGCAACTGACGACCTTCACGATCAGCTTGTTCAACCGCTTTGGTAAGAGCCTTAACAAGTTCATCTATCCGATTACGGTGTGCTTTTGGCGGTCCGCCTTCGAGAAATAGCTTATTGATAATCTTGGAATATGTTGATGTTCCCTGGCGTGGTTCTCCAAGGATCATGTTGACCATTTCATAATCACCGGCATAACCCAAGGGCTTTTGAAAAGAGCGATAAATAAAGGGCGAACGCAATAGTAAGGGATGCAAATCCCTTTGAATAAATGATTTATGGCTCGTTATTTCATCCTCAGGTATTTGACTTGCTTCCATTTCAAATTGTGCAAATTGCTCCCCTAAACGACCTAAAAGAGGGCTCTCCAGTTCCTCAATAAATTCTTCGCTCAAGCTGTTTAAGCAGAAAAGAGTTTACCGTCACTCCTGTACTTCGACTCATCCTGCAGATTTCTGCCGTTTGGTGTTCATCAAAAACATACCACGCCACGGCGGGTGCAGGTTGTTGGATAGTTTCAATCTGGGGGCCACTCTTTAGTTCACGCCATATAAGACGCCTCCGTGGCCCCAAAGTCCTGAGAATTGACCGAATTAGAGTCCACCATGAAGGTGCGCCTGGGTGCATTATTCTGGGTAGATCCCTTACTTCGACCCCGTTTTCCCGAAAAATTTCGACAAACGCCCCGATTCCATCATAATCAGTGTGAGGGAAATACCTCCATTCAACCTCACCATCTTCAGACGTGACTCTACCAAACCGAATACCGATGTATTCATCCATTGATTCCAGGGCCTCAAACCAGGGTCTTATGAGGTCGGGTTTCAGTGTTTCGGGTAAGTTTTCCATTAATTAAGGAACTAGGCTTGAGGTGATTGAGGGTGGGTATATTTCAGGAATAAACAAGAAAAGTCAATGACCTATATTTGATCTGTAATGCATTTAGGTGACTATAATCTTTAGCTTATTGATTTTATTACCTTTAATATTTTTTGTCCAGAAAATTATCGTTAAAGTTGTATTTTTGATGCGACGCGGATAGTAATGCCTCAGGAGAAATTGGCGTCATTGAGTCGAGTCGTAAGCCAACCACCCAACTATGAATAAGGCGTTTTCATTCACTTTCTGGCTTTTCTCAATATCGGGTTACAATGCCGCAAGTTGCCCGGTTATACAGCAGTTTCCAGATATGATTAATTGGATAAATGAATTTTCGGATCAGCCTCAAATTTCCTGAATGGATATCGTTGCTTACACGGCTTAAGTGCTTTAATAGAACGTAGCCCAGCTATATTATTGATATAAAATAGGCATATGCAATTAACGCAAACCAAACGTATTGGCATAACCATCGCAAGTGCCGCCTTGTTGGTGGTGCTGGCTTTTTCGTGGTTGGTATTCCCTTATTATTTTGATGGCAAGGGCATGCTGTTCGATACCGGTGAAGAGGTTCGAACCGAGCGTTACCTGCAGCAAAGTATGCTATCGCAATATCTAAGTCGTTATATTTTCTTCCCCGGGGGTATCGAATTACAAAGCCTGTACGCCTCGGACGACTATTTTGAATACGCCGACCGCAGTGGTGTCGTTGAAACGTACCGACCTGATCTCTATCTGATATTCATTATCACCGAAGATGTTCATACCGGCTATTTGCCGCTCGGAATGCCGCAGGCAACGCTTGATATTGATGGGGTCAGATACGATGCTACCAGCGCCGAGGGGCCTGAATGGGTTGAACATCACCGCTCAAGTATTATCAAATTTCCAAAATTCACCGACGATGGCGAACCGATCATTAAGCCTGAATCAAGCAGTGTAAAACTTGAACTTACCCACCCCTGGGACCGAGAAAATCTGGTGGACGGAGAGCCGGTTCCAGTAACCGCCAGCTACATCTGGGAACTACCGCTGAATATTCCAGAAGGCATGAAGTCCAGAGATACCTTTACCACTGCAATGGTGATGTCTCTTTCTGCAGGCCTCCTTTCTTCCGTATTAACACCCTGCCTCATTCAATTGGTATTGTTGTTTTTTGCGACGCTGGGTGGCATGAGCGCACAAGAAGTTACCGCTTCAGGAAACAACAGCGGAGCCATTTCTCCTGAAGTGCGCAAAAAAGTGTTGTTTGCCGCCAGCTGTTTTGTCGCGGGTTACGTGGCTTTGTTTATTGCCTTTGGGGGATTGGTGGGTTACGCCGGTAAAGAGGCGCAGATTTTCTTTGCGACATATACGCGCCCTGTCGGAATAGGTTCTGGCATCATCGTCATTACATTTGGTTTATGGCTAGCCATTCGCTCGCGCACACCACTTATCTGCAAGCTTCCCGGCGCTGATACCATCCAGAATGCAAAGACTAAAGGCGTGCTAGGGACGGTGATCGCTGCCATTGCGTTTAGCCTCGGCTGTATGTCCTGTTTCGGCGGCGCCATTATTGGCACACTCTTCATCTACGTGGGTGCACTGGGCAGCGTATCTGCAGGCGCTATAGTGATGGGTATTTTTGCGGCAGGTGTCGCCATTCCGTTCCTGCTATCGGCTATTTTCTTCACTCGCATGCAGTCGCTGTTTGGCTTAGTCGCAAGACACACCCGCACCATTGGAACCCTGAGCGCGCTGGTATTCATCGCATTTGGCTTGCTGTTAATCACCGACCAATTTCACGTAGTCAGCGACGCTATTTACCCTTACCTGGGCCTGGGTTAAAGGTAGAAAGTTAAAGGTAAAGAGTTGATGGTGAAAGGGTAAAGATATGCAGCATATTTGTGGGATTTTATTTCTATCGCTGCTGCTTACATCGCCCGCGTCTGCTCTGTTCGGCCTATTTGATAGCGATTCACTGGCGGCCGGTAGCCGCTACGCCTTTGTTGCCAGTCAAACCGAAGCGCGTATCGTCGCGATTGATACGCAAGAAGATGAAATTGCCGCCGAGCTGGAGTTGGCTAATATTGCCACCTCTATTATGATCTCCGATTCCCTTAATTTGCTGGTAGCCACACATGCTGATAGCAGCTCGCTGACGCTTATAGACCTTGAGTCACGTCAGAACTTGCCAGCACTCGACATCGGTATGATCGCCGACACCGGTTTGCTTAATCCATTAGATCAATATATGGCCTTTGGCAATAAACAAGGACAAGTTTCGGTTTGGGATATGAACGCTCGCGAACAAATGTTCCAAATCAATGACCTCGGGAGCGCGATCAACCTTACCTTTAGCATTGATGGCACCCGCCTGTTTGTGGTCGAACCGACAGAACGCCAAATCTCGGTTATCGGGATGAATGCACGTAAAAAGATAGCCGAAATCATCTTACCCGAAGTCAACCGCTCAATCGATAGTGGCCTAACGAACCCGCAAGATGCACCAAAAATCACCGCTATTAGTCGCTCGGCCGATGGCCATACTGGCTTCTTGTCCATTACTTCGGAAAACAAAGTGATTGTGCTCGATCTGCTTAAACTCTCGATCAAACAAACCATTGCAGTTGATGCCGAGCCAATGCGCCCATTTAGCACGGCGGACAACCGATACGTCCTGATTCCGCATCGAGCAGCCAAATCTATTTATGTGTTGGATGCGTTGTCGCTCGCGATACGCGGAAACATAAAAATAGGACTTCCTGCACGCGAATTAAACACCGGCTGGCTGGATACCGTGGCATTCGCAATGTCTGCCGAAGATGAACGGATAGCCGTCGTCGATCTGCAAAAACTGACTTTGGAGCAGACACTCACACTGTCTGGCAGACCCGATGATGGTCTGGTCACCTCAGACTCCAAACGACTTTACACTGCCTTGCTCAACACGAATACTGTGGCGAGAATAGACGCAAGAAGCCGTAAAGTGCTTGAAATCACCACCAATACTCCTGGCCTGGGGAACATCGAAATCGCGATTTCGAATAATATTTGCCACTAGTGCTCCTATTAGATAGCCCAAAAAACATGCGTTCCCGCTACCGATATTTCACTCTATATTTATTGGCAAGTATCTGGCTAACTTCCTTAAGCTCCAACACATTGGCCCAAATGGATATTGATGCACTGGAACTGCCGTTACTTTCAGAAACGGGTCAACTCACGACCATCAATGATTTTAAGGCTCCTTTACGACTGGTCTTTTTTGGCTTCACCTACTGCCCTGACATCTGCCCGCTGACACTCTATAAAATTGGCGGAGCATTGCGCTCACTGGAACTGCCGGCCGAATCGATTGACGTATTATTTATTTCTGTCGACCCCAAGCGCGATACACCCGAAGTATTAACGCAATACACAGACGCCTTTCATGAGAACATCATCGGGCTGTCGGGAACAATATCTCAGCTTGAAAGTCTAATGCTGAAATTTCGCACCCACTTTGGTTACAACCTCCTGACCGAGGCCGGAGAAGAACCCATCCCCCTGGAAAACTACACCTCATTATCGTCGGATGAGAACTACACTCCATATCACTCCTCACAGATCTATCTATTGAACCAGCATGGTGAGATTGTAGATTTGATCGGCCACGGCAGTGACCCGAAACTAATAATACAGACTATAAGCAAGGCTATTGAACCCTTGATTGAAACGCTCTGAGCGACTGGACTAGTGGGTTAAAAAACACAACGGCAGCAATCTCGCCTAGCCCTTTGCAGGAATAATTTAATCCATTATTCCACTTTGCACCGCCCCACCCACTCCCTGGTGGCCAAGCATTTCTGAATAAAGGCTCCTTACGCGCTCTGCAGTCGCGGGTGCACACACGAGTCCACTACGATAATGTCCAGTGGCTACAACAACTCTGGGGTGATTCGGTATTTGTTCGATTAGTGGCGTATCTCCAGATATCGATGGTCGAAGACCCGCCCAATGTGCAATAACTGGATATTGACCAAGCGCAGGAATGACGAACCGTGCAAAATCGTGCAAATCCTCTGCAACGGCAGGTTCGGTGCTTTTGTCAAAACCGGTCTGCTCAACCGTGCTTCCCACAAGCACAACGCCATCGCGGCGCGGTATCAAGTAGCGCCCCTCGTGCAATATAATATGTCGCAACACTCCAGGTCTCGCTCGAATCGCTATCATCTGCCCTTTGATGGGAATAATCTGGTGCTCAAGCCCAAATTGCTTTAGCAAGTTAGACGACCACGCACCGGCTGCGATTACCATGAATTCAGATGCGAACTTGCGGCCATCTTCCAGCATGACATGATAACTACTCGCTACATTTAGTGTTCTGGTTACTCTTGCATTTGGATAAAGCTCAACCCCCAGGCGAAGACAATCTTTTACCAAAGCACGCATCATTACAGGATTCCTAATGTTCGCAATGGCCGGCAAATAAACGCCGGTAGTCGCGCAGACCAGCCCTGGCTCAAGGTAAGCAAGGTTACTCCCTGTCACTTTCACCGCATTATCTTCTGCCAGAGCCAACGGCTCTTCTGAATCTTGTAGCGCGGTAATGAGCATGCCGGATTTAAAATATTGCGGTGAAATTCCAGTCGTCATTGAGAGATCTTTAGCCAGCTGCGGATATATTACTTGCGAACGACGCGCGAGTGCTTTGACTTCTACCGTCTGCCGCCATGGGTAAAGCAGAGATAAGATACCCCCTCCCGCGCCGGATGCCTCTGTTCCCATTTGCGCTGAGGCATCCAGAACTTTCACTGCGTAGCCGGCCAAACGCAGTTCACGAGCACTGCACAGTCCGATTACCCCCCCGCCAACAACTAAAATACTTACCGACATTGTCTACACGCCAGAAGCCTGTCCGAGAATAGGCACCGTCACGAGGGAAAGTGGATTTGAGTCAGATTGTTCACTTATTTGAGGTGAATAGTGGTTCTATTTAACGAAAATAAGGGGACCATCCGGCCAAATCCGCTTTTCCGCAGTAGGTGCCTATTCTCGGACAGGCTCCTAACCCACACGAAGCTCGACTGGCAGACTGAAAGAAACGTGTTCATTGGGGCCACTTGCTTCGCTGGCATGCTCGCCACCCCACGCTTCAAGTTGTTCAATGACGTGTTGGACTAGCCGTTCAGGCGCAGACGCACCCGCGGTCAGGCCAACGGCATCGCAACCGGCCAGCCAGGCTCGTTCAATTTCCTGTGCACCATCGATCAAGTAGGCTGGAATACCTTGCTGCTCGGCCAGCTCACGCAAGCGATTGGAATTCGAACTGGTGACAGACCCTACGACCAACATCAAATCAACTTCCTTGGCAAGGCGACGTACCGCATCTTGCCGATTCTGCGTGGCGTAACAGATATCATCTTTACGTGGCCCCTTAATAGACGGAAAGCGTTGTCTGAGGGTTTTAATAACCTTGGCTGCATCATCAACCGATAAAGTGGTTTGCGTCACATACGCAAGCTCGTCCGGAGTATTCACCGATAATAAAGCAACATCAGCGGGCGTTTCGACCAGGTGCATCCCTTCATTCGCCTGCCCCATCGTACCTTCGACTTCGGGATGTCCAGCATGTCCAATCAATATGACTTCTGTTCCGGCGGCCCGGTGACGTTTAACTTCGATATGTACTTTGGTCACCAGCGGGCAAGTGGCATCAAACACTTGAAGTTCTCGCAGCGAACCTTCCTTACGGACTGCCCTTGAAACACCGTGCGCACTATAAATAACCGTTGCATTGTCGGGAACTTGTTCAAGCTCATCGACAAAAATAGCACCTTTCTCTTTTAGACTATTCACTACAAACTTGTTATGCACAACTTCGTGCCGCACATAAATGGGTGCGCCATATTGCTCGAGCGCGCGCTCTACAATATCAATCGCTCGATCCACTCCGGCGCAAAAACCACGTGGATTTGCCAATATAATTTTCATTCCAGAGGCCTCCGCTGTTCGTCATCAACAGGCTTGGGCAAAATTCCCAGCGCATCAACAATAAGTAAAGCCGCACCTGCACAGATCGCAATATCCGCAATGTTAAAATGCGGCCAATGATAATCCTGATAAAACCAATGCACGAAATCGACAACCTTGCCGTACATCAATCGGTCAATTAGATTGCCTATCGCCCCCCCGAGCACGCACGCATAGGCAAGGCCTAACAACCGTTCATGCGCTTTAAGTTGTTTAATAAGCCAAACCAAAACAAAACTAACAAGAACGGCTATTGATGCAAAAAATGCAGTTTGCCAACCACCCGCATCGCTAAACAAACCGAACGCAGCACCTTGATTGTAAACCAGCGAAAAATCGAACCAGGAAGTGATCGAAATAATCTCTCCACTGCCAAGCGCTTGCTCGGCCCAACTCTTGGTGTATTTGTCGGCGGCAACAATCAAAATGGATAGCAGTAAGTACCTGGACAGAGCACTAGTCCAGCTATTTTTAATACTAGTTTTAATGCTAGGCATAACGTCGAACCTCACCTTGACCCTCTATATTCTCCACGCAGCGCTCGCACAAGGTAGGGTGTTTCTCAATAGTAGAAACCGAATGGTTGCGATGCCAACAACGTTCACACTTTTCATCGGGCGATACTGCAACTTGCACCTTAAGGCCCGCTAGTTCTGTTTCTCTGGCATCGGAACTCGCGGCATCTAGTGCTTGTAACTCCGCACCTGATGTCATCAATACGAATCTCAACTCATCACCCAGCTGTGACAACAATGTATGTACTTTATCATCACAATAAAGGGTAACGCTGGCGTCCAACGCGCCACGAATATCTCCATTAACGCGTACGCGTTCCAGCTCTTTACCCACTTCGCTTCGAACATTCAATATGGTGTTCCAACCGCTATCGTCTATATCACCGACCATAGCATCCGCCTTGGGCAAATATTCATACCACTCGGCCAGAAATACGGATTTCTCTCGGCTACCCGACATATGCCCCCAGATCTCTTCGGCAGTAAAACTCAGAATCGGCGCCAACCAACGCACCAGCGCTTCAAGAATATGGTACATGGCGGTTTGCGCAGACAGTCGTGCATGCGATTCGGTACCTGTTGTATAGAGGCGATCTTTTAATACATCCAGATAAAAACCACCCATATCAACCACGCAAAACTGATGAAGCGCCTGGTAAATACGATGGAATCGATACTCAGCATAGGCCGACTGTATCTCGATTTGCAACGCAGCCGCACGGCGCAAAGCCCATTGATCCAGAGAGATCAAATCCTCATAGGCCAATGCTTTGTCGACGCTAAATCCGTTCAGATTACCCAGAAAATATCGGGCTGTATTTCGAATTCGACGATAGGAGTCAGCAACTCGCTTGATGCTTTCTTCAGAAATGGCCATCTCGGAACGAAAGTCCGTCGCAGCCACCACCAGCCTGAGCACATCCGCACCCAATGTGTTAATAATTTCCTGCGGCGCAATCGTATTACCCAGTGACTTGGACATCTTGTGACCATCCTTATCGACTGTAAAACCATGGGTCAGCACAGCCTTGTACGGCGCCCCACCCGTCATCGCGACAGCAGTCAACAAACTTGACTGAAACCAGCCACGGTGTTGATCAGACCCCTCACAATAAAGATCTGCCGGCCGCTGTAAACCCTCCCTTGTCCGTAGTACCGTATCGTGGGTTACACCGGAATCAAACCAAACGTCCAGTATGTCTGGAACCTTTTCATATTTATCTGCATTCGCACCTAATAGCTCATCATTGTCCAAATCAAACCAAGCTTGAATGCCGTGCTTCTCGATTCTTTTAGCGACCTGCTCAATTAACTCGGACGTATCCGGGTGCAACTCACCCGTCTGCTTTTCGAGATAAAGCGTAATTGGCACGCCCCAGTTGCGCTGCCGGGATACGCACCAGTCCGGGCGGTTCTCCACCATGCCCTGAATGCGAGCCTTACCCCAATCGGGCATCCATTTAACCTTCTTAATTTCAGCCAAAGCGCTAGCTCGCAGGCCGTTGCGCTCCATACCGATAAACCACTGCGCAGTAGCACGAAAAATAATCGGCGATTTATGTCGCCAGCAATGTGGATAACTGTGTTGATAGTCTTCAACCGCTAACAGCACATCTCGCTCACGCAATAGATCGACAACACTGGCGTTGGCCTTGAACACAAACTGACCAGCGAAATGCTCGGTCGACTCTGTAAACACACCCTCAGGGCCAACTGGATTAGTCACCGGTAATTCATAACGCTTGCCAACCTGGAAGTCATCAGCGCCGTGTGCCGGGGCGGTATGCACTGCACCGGTGCCCGCTTCGGTAGTGACGTGCTCGCCCAATATCACGGGTACCACACGATCGTTGAACGGATGACCAAGCTGCAAACCTTCGAATGCCGCACCTGGTAACTGCTTAAGCACTTCAGCACTTTTGGCTAACCCGTAACGCTCCAGAGCGTCTTCGCGCAATTCATCCGCCAACACCAGCAGGCCCTTGTCTGTTTTTACCAGAGCATAATCGAGCTCCGGGTGCAGACAAACCGCCTCATTGGCAGGCAATGTCCAGGGTGTAGTTGTCCAGATTATGAATTTCGCGTCCGCACAATCAGTCTCGGGCAAACCACTCTTTTTGGCAAACTCTCTCGCATTCGCTGCGAAGGCAACGTCTATCGCAGGCGAGGTTCTGTCCTGATGTTCTACCTCGGCCTCGGCCAGTGCAGAACGACAATCTGTACACCAATGCACCGGCATTAATCCATGATAGAGGTGCCCGCCCTCAATGATCTTGCCGAGCGCTCTGACAATATTAGCTTCTGTCTTAAAATCCATCGTTAAATAAGGTTTATCCCAATCACCGAAAACGCCTAGGCGAATAAAATCGGCCTTTTGACCCTCGACCTGCTTTTCTGCATAGGCTCGACACAAAACCCGAAATTCATCTTTACTGACTTTAACGCCTGCTTTCCCATGTTTCTTTTCGACCTGATGTTCGATCGGCAAGCCGTGACAATCCCAACCCGGCACATAGGGTGCGTCCAAACCACTCATTGTCTGCGATTTGACGATAATGTCTTTAATAAGCTTCTGGAACGCGTGTCCAATATGGATATTGCCGTTCGCATACGGCGGACCATCATGCAAAATAAATTTCTCACGTCCTGCACGTGCTGCACGAATTGCCGCATATAGGTTGTTCTCTTTCCAACGTTTGAGCATTTCAGGCTCGCGTTGCGGCAACCCACCTTTCATTGGAAAAGCAGTTACCGGTAAATTTATCGTATTTTTATACTGACTCATCTCATCACTATCTCATCACTTTCGGTCACTGCCGACGCATATTTATTTTTCGTTATCTGTTGCAGACTAAAATTAAACAGCCGTTTTACTATTGTTACACCGCGCCACTATTTCACGTTGTTTAAACAACTCTCTTGCTTGCACAACATCACGACCTATCTGGGCGACCAACTGGTCAAGTCCATCAAATTTTTGCTCATCGCGCAAACGCTCGACAAACCTTACTTTTAAATCCTTACCATACACATCTTTATCAAAATCGAGTATATGCACTTCAAAACGTCGGTCCTGCCCATCTAAAGTCGGCCGGGTGCCAATGTTCGCTACCGCTTCACGCCACCGATGCTGTGCCAAACCGTCTTGCAGGCATGCTTCAGCCGCAAACACGCCGTTGACCGGTAAATAGCGATTCCCCACATCGACATTCGCCGTAGGAAATCCAATGGTGTGACCCATCCGGTCGCCTTCAATAATCGGCCCATTTAAGACAAACGAACGACCAAAGTAAACTTCCGCCGTCGCTATATCACCCACATCCAACGCCTCTCGAATGGCGTTCGAACTTACCCTGACGCCGTCGATTTCAAAGCTCTCAGCCAAACTTACGGTAAAACCATAACGCTCCCCCGCCTGCTTGAGAAAAGCAAAATCGCCTTCGCGATTGTGCCCAAATTTAAAATCATCACCTACCACCAAATGCTCGACTCCCAAGCCATCAACAAGGGTCGAACGCACAAACTCACCGTGTTGTTGTTCGGCGAGTTTGTGATCAAAATTAATACACAATACCTGCTCAACCCCCAACTCAAAAAGCAGTTCGGCACGCTCTTCTATTGAGGTCAGTCGACCCACAGGTTCCGACGGTGAAAAATACTCCCTCGCCAAAGGTTCAAATGTGATAACCGTCGCTTTAAGAGACCGTGCCCTGGCCTCCTTAATCAATCCACCTATAACGTGCTGATGACCACAGTGCACACCATCATAGTTGCCGATTGTCACAACTGAACCACAGTGCTCTTCGGTCAGGTTTTCAACTCCATTGATGAATTTCATAGCTTAACTTTCTTAGCTTACCCAGCAAACAAGGGCTTCAAGGACACTGTCCCGGTTTAAATGTGTGAGAATGGTCCTAACTATTGGTGTGAAAAATGCGCCCAATCAGGGTCTAGTTCCTCAATCACCTCATCGAGTGAACGGCGTTGGTCAAAGTGCTGATAATATTCACGGTAACTAGCGATTCGGATTTCGGGATAGTGCCAACAGAGATAACCTTCTCCGGTATCAAAATCGACCTCCCACAAGCCTTCGATCACCAAGCCAAGGCGCCGTAGTTTATCGGCCCATTGCCTTACGACTATTTCATACCGTGCCTCAACCGACTGCCGCCTTGGGTCCGCCATCAACATTCGATGCAACTTGAATTGAAAAGGATGCAAATCTTTCTTGGCTCGCTCAGTGATTCTGGTGACTGTCGGAAGTAACTCTCTGGCCTCGGATAAGGTAAAACACCGCGGTTGATCGAGCCGACCGATGCTAATCATTTGCAATAGATCGCTCATATGGGCACCTGTATTAATTCACGAATAAGCATTTTGAGCCCAATATTTTCCATCTATGCATTGCATATTCTTCACAACAACAAGTCTAGTGCGATTAGCGCCTTGATACGATAAATCTCGGACCTCAATCTGACATATTCCGAGTTTTTTGGAGCTACTCATTAGGTTTTAATAATAACGCAGTTGGACGAATACCCAATACATACAATACACCAAAATAAATTATTGCGCCGCCAAACACCAGGCCCGCCAACCACAAAACACGTTCTGCAATACTGGCAGTAATCCACACTGGGTCGGGTGCGCTTAACCACCACAATAATATCGCCATCGCTGAACAGGCGGTAAACACCTTGATTAAAAAACCGAACCATCCGGCGAGCGGCCGGTACACCTGGTCGCGCACCAAGCGAGAGAAAAGTAGTATTGCGTTCACCCACGCCGCGATTGAAACAGCCAAGGCAAGCCCAACATGTGCCAGCCATTGAACGAAAATTATGCTCAACACAATATTTACAATCATTGCGACTACGCCAATGCGAACCGGGGTTTTTATATCTTGTCGCGCATAAAACCCTGGCGCCAATACCTTCACCAAAATTATTCCCACAATACCGACCGAATAGGCCACCAAGGCGCTGGCGGACATCGCTACATCGTTTGCGCTGAACACGCTGGAAAGCTGATAAATACTTGAGACCAACGGCACTGCGAGCATTATTAACGCAATACAGGCAGGCAAAGCTATCAAAATAACCCAGCGCAGTGCCCAGTCCAGGAGTTCGCTGAACGCCTTTTCGGACCCGGATGAATGAACTTTTGCCAAGCTCGGCAGAACCACGGTGGCCAGTGCTATACCAAAAACTCCAATCGGAAACTCCATTAAACGATCGGAATAGTAAAGCCAGGAAACGCTCCCCGTTACCAGAAAAGACGCCAACAAGGTCCCGACCAGCACGTTTATTTGTGCTACAGAAATACCAAACATGGCCGGCAGCATTAATTTAAACACACGCGCGCTCGGTTCATTCGCTCCCAATTTAGGCCGCAGCAAAAACCCCTTGCGCAGCAAAAATGGCATCTGGAAGGCTAACTGAACCGCGCCACCAAATAGAACACCAAACGCTAACGCAGATGCCGCGCTTTCCATAGTTGGCGCCAACAGCAATGCAGACAGAATAAGCGCAATATTAAGCAGTACCGGCGTAATCGCGGGAACCGCAAAGTCACCCACCGTATTGAGTATCGCTCCAGACATTGCAACCAAAGAAATGCAGAACAAATAAGGAAACATAATGCGCAATGCATCGGTCGCTGCGACAAGCTTTTCTGGTTGGCCTATATAACCGTAAGCAAACAGTTTTACTAGCCAAGGCGCAAAAACAGTGCCCAAAATACTGAGAACGAGTACAACCAAGCCCAATTGACCCGCCATATGGCTTACAAACTGACGTGCCTGAATATCGTCTCTTGAGCGCACTTCGGTAAATACCGGGATGAATGCCTGCGAAAATGCACCTTCCCCGAAAATGCGTCGTAAAAAATTGGGAATGCGAAACGCTACAAAAAAAGCATCTGCCATCGCTCCTGTGCCTATCATATTGGCGATCACGACATCCCGCACCAAACCACTAATGCGCGACACGAAGGTCATCACGCTAACCACCACTGTTGATTTGAGTAATTTTTTAGACACTCGCTACTTACCTAAGCAGTAAAGACAAACAAATAGAATCTGGGTCGATTGTGCCAGATTTCTCAGAGATTTGTGATCATCTCCTAAAACCTTCAAAACTAGTGATTTTTAGTCCGTTTCCGGCTTGACACGCAGACTCATTTTCTGGATAGTTGCACCCTCATTTTTCCGCGGAAAGAACCAGAGGCTATCGTGGCAAATACACCACAAGCGCGTAAACGCGCACGACAGAACGAAAAAAGGCGGGTGCTTAAAGCGGGCCAACGCTCAACTTTGCGCACATCAATTAAAAAGTTCCTGAAATCACTGGAAACTGGTGATGCCAATGCATCCCGAAGCTTGTATCAGCAAGCCACCTCGAACATAGACCGTGCGGTTTCAAAAGGATTGCATCATAAACACCGTGCAGCGCGCCTCAAGAGCCGACTTAATAATCGTCTTCGAACGATAAGTTCATAGAGAGCATCGCAGCGCCAAATGCACAAAAAAAGGAGCCTGATGCTCCTTTTTTTGTGTCTGGCGAAATCAGCCCCAACCCTACATTTAACCTTTTGCACAGAAATTATGCAGAACGTTTACCCGCATCAAGAAATGTTCCAACCGCTTCACCACGCAGAATTTTAAGTAACACAGACTGCAAAGATCCACCGGCGATCACAGTGCTGACGCCCAATCTTGCCACATATTCAGCGGCCTCCAACTTGGTTATCATGCCACCGCATCCAAGACTTGAGCTGCTGCCAGCGTAGGATTTTAATTGCTTATCACTCACTGCACCTTCAGATATTAGCAATGCATCACCATTGCTTCTTGGATCCTTGTCGTACAAGCCTTCCTGATCGGTAAGAATTACCAACAGATCAGCAGACACAAGTTCAACAACCAACGCAGCCAAATTATCGTTATCGCCGAAACGGATTTCCTCGGTAGCGACGGTATCGTTCTCATTAATAACGGGAACGACGTTCAATTCAATCAAGGCGCCAAGTGCTGCCCGCGCATTATTGCAGCGCTCCGTATTGGCCAGATCTGCATGGGTTAACAGCACTTGAGCTACCGTTATGTCGTGTGCGGCAAATCCAGATTCATAAGCCTGAACCAAGGATGATTGCCCTACTGCGGCGGCGGCTTGCAAACCTGACATCTCATCAGGTCTTTGGGCCCAACCCAGACGCGAAACGCCGGCCGCTACCGCGCCGCTGGACACTAGCACCACCTCAATACCCGCTTGTCGTAATGTGTCAACCTGATCGGCTATGCGGCGTATAAGCGCCAAATCAACACCCGACCCGTCGGCCGTCAATAAGGCACTCCCTATCTTAACTACCCAACGGCGTGATTGGCTCAATTCACTACGATTCATTTAGTGTTCCTTCTCCAGCGTATCAATCTGTATCTCTTCAGGAATCGACTGCAGAACCTCTGGTTCACATGCCTGATCCATTTTTTTAAGATAATTCATGATCTTGCCACACAATGCAGGACAACCAACACCGGTGGCGGCCGAAATCAAAAATACCGGACCCCCCCACTGTAATGCTTGAACCAGTTGCTCGGTTCGCTGCGTGACCTCCTCGTCAGGGAACACATCGGTTTTGTTAACCACCAGCCAGCGCGTCTGGTTAACCAGGTCGGTATGAAATGCCTTTGAATAATTCTCCAGCTCCCCCTCTATAGACTGCACGTCTCTCGCCAAATCGGCTTCATCATTATCGTATGGTGCGATATCAACCAGATGCAGCAACAATCGCGTGCGCGCAAGATGCCGTAAAAATTGAATACCCAAGCCCGCACCGTCAGCAGCCCCCTCGATCAGGCCGGGAATGTCCGCCATAACAAAATTACTGCCAACCCCAAGGCTGACTACACCAAGCTCTGGATACAAGGTAGTAAAGGGATAATTAGCAATTTTTGGCCGCGCCTGTGATACAGCAGCCAATAAAGTAGACTTGCCCGCATTAGGAAGACCTAGCAGGCCAACATCGGCTAGCACCTTAAGCTCGAGGGCCAAGCGCCGCTGTTCGCCGGGCTTGCCTTTGGTCGTTTTTCTTGGCGCTCGATTGGTGCTGGTTTTAAACCGGGTATTACCAAGGCCCCCTTTGCCACCCCAGGCAACTGCCACGGGTTCGCCAACTACCATCATGTCAGCAATTAATTCGCCCGTAGCCTCATCACGCACCAACGTTCCTAGTGGCACTTTAATGTAAACATCGTCGCCGCCAGAGCCTGTTTTTTCGCGCCCCGCGCCACCCGTTCCACCCGGTGCGCGATAGTCTCGCTTATAGCGAAAATCAGCCAAGGTATTCAGACCATCAGTCGCCACTAAATAGACATCACCTCCCTTGCCACCATCACCACCGTCTGGCCCACCTTTGGGAATGTATTTTTCACGACGAAAGCTTAGACAGCCATGACCGCCTTTTCCCGCCTGAACAACTATTTCCGCTTCGTCTACAAATTTCATAATTACTTTCAGAAACCCTTACAAAAAAAGCCCGCCCTGATTGTCTACCAGGGCGGGCTTTTTAATATTTTCTTTAAACCGTACTAACTGGCAACTACGCTAACCATTTTACGGTTTCTCGGGCCTTTTTGCTCGAATAACACCTTACCTTCGCTCAGCGCAAACAAAGTGAAATCTTTACCCATGCCAACGTTACTGCCAGCATGAAATTGGCTGCCGCGCTGGCGCACAAGAATGTTTCCCGCTGCGACCTGCTGACCTTCATAGCGTTTTACGCCGAGTCGCTTACTTTCCGAATCACGACCGTTTCTGGAACTACCGCCTGCCTTTTTATGTGCCATCTGTTATTTCCTCGCCTTAATTCTTTCGAATAATAGATTAAAACTAGCCCTTTATCAGTGCTTTTGCCTGCTTAACCCACTCTTCTCGCTCGATGCGACCTTTAAAATTTAATTTCCCATCGAACTCTTCAATATCTGCCTTGTTCCAACCCGCAATTTGAGCATATGAAGTTACGCCAGCTGCCAGAAGTTTCTTCTCAAGGGCTGGGCCAACACCGCTAAGCTTTTTAAAATCGTCACCACTTTTAGATTTGGCGTCGGCTTTTTTAGCGGGCGCTTTCTTTGGTGCAGCTTTCACTTTAGCGGCTGCTTTTTTAGGCGCAGCCTTCTTCGGAGCAGTTTTCTTGGCAGGTGCTTCGTTTGCTGCAGTTGTAGTCGGCTCAGCGTCTTTTTTAGTCGCCGGGGCATCTTTTTTAGTTAGTGCCTTCTTGGCTACCGCTTTTTTCGGGGTAGCCTTTTTAACCGCAACCTTACCACCGATAGCCGTTATTTCGATTTCAGTATAAGCCTGACGATGCCCCATACGGGTTCTCGAATTCTGCCGACGGCGCAACTTTAAGATTGTTATCTTTTTGCCCCGACCGTTTGAAACCACTTCTGCCTCTACCGACTTGCCGGTAAGTGGCTTACCAACTTCGATTTTATCGCCATCGGCGATCATCAGCACTTCGTCGAGGCTGACTTTAGAACCTTCTTCAGCATTCAGGTTCTCTACTTTTAATCGTTGTCCGACGGTCACTTTATACTGCTTGCCGCCGCTTTTTATAATTGCGTACATTTCTTCTAACTCCGGGAAATAAATCCTCGAATTCCACATTGGTGCTTATTCAAGGGCTAGATATTGTATTCAGCGTTTAGCCCTTGAATAAGCACTACCCTTGAATAAGCACTAACTATATGTGACATTCGATCAGGCGCGCGATTCTATAGAGCACAGCCAATCAGGTCAACTAAACGGTTGAAAATTCTTTATAATAATCAGCCGTTTCGCCTAGGGGCCGTTGTAAAACTTTGAACAGTGGTTGTTAGCCTATATTATGGGTATATGAGCATTAAAAAAGCTTCAATTTCCGAAGCAACATCAAGCGGTACTGATATTAGCGCCAGTTTGGAACTCGTTTATGCTGAAATGCAGGCGGTAAATGCCGAAATCAATCGGCAAATGGCGTCTGATGTCGCGCTAATAAACCAGCTAGGTGCCTACATAATTCAAGCGGGTGGCAAACGCCTACGCCCTGTCACCATATTGCTGGCCGCCTGCGCTGCGCAGCGCGAAAGCATGACGGGTAATACGACCGTCATATCGCTAGCGGCTATCATTGAATTCATCCATACCGCGACCCTGCTACACGATGACGTAGTGGACGAATCGTCTCTACGCCGCGGCAAAGAGACGGCCAACGAAATGTTCGGCAACGCCGCCAGCGTATTGGTTGGTGACTTTCTTTACTCTCGCTCGTTCCAGATGATGGTATCGATCAACAGTATGCGTGTAATGGAGATCCTCTCGCACACAACCAATACCATCGCTGAAGGCGAAGTGATGCAATTGATGAACGTCGGTGTCGCTGAAACCTCAGAGCAATCATACTTCGAAACGATTCAACGTAAAACCGCAATATTGTTTGAAGCAGCCGCCCAATTGGGCGCTGTCGCAACCGACCAATCCAGCGCTATTGAGCAAGCTATGCGTGATTACGGCTTAAATCTCGGCATCGCTTTTCAACTGGTTGATGATGTGCTGGATTACACCGCAGACCCTGAAGAAATGGGCAAGAATGTCGGGGACGATCTCGCCGAAGGAAAACCTACGCTACCCCTGATCCACGCGTTGGCCCGCGCGGAGGATGATGATAAAAGCATTATTCTCAACGCAATTGAAAACGCAGATCGCAGTAATTTCGATAATGTATTCAAAATAATTGAGTCGACCGGAGCACTCGCTTACACGGCTCGCCAAGCAAGAGAACACGCGCAACTAGCCCAGGATGCGTTAGCCATTGTGCCGGAATCTGCCTGGAAAAAAGCCATGATAGATATCGCCGCTTTTTCAGTAGAACGAACTTATTAACGAAGGCTTGGGGAAAGCATTTAATTTCACCACAAAACGCTTTAAAAAGTGAGGATTCATTCCACAGGAATTTGAGGGCAATTACCAAGCTCTCGTTAATGAAGCTCTAGCCATTCTGATCGGATTAAACTTGCTTGGTTGTTTATGGATCTAACACATATTGCTCAAACACCGCTGCAACTTTACAATCAACTGCGTCTGGCCGATTACCCAGAGCAAGAGCTTGACGAAGCACGTAGCGCATGTGAGTTTTTGAATTCTTTGTTTGCGGGGCGTTACAGGGCCACAGGCAAATCCTTGATTGAACATTGCGTTGGTACTGCAAGCATTCTGGAAACGCATGGTGCTGATGCAGCAACCGTTACTGCGGGCCTTCTACATGCCGTTTATTCACAGGGTGATTTTGGCGGCGATACACTCGTGTACGTCGTCAGAACCTTTTGGACAGATCGGGTTCTAGTATAAGAGAGTATCCCGTCCATCAATTGAGTTGATTTGCTCGGTTAGCATAATGGTTTTGCTTTCGCATCGCCAAGGTTTTAAGTTTGATGCGCTCACGTC
>JABJKL010000166.1 GCA_018660405.1 Pseudomonadota bacterium
CCCCAGCGCATGCGCTTGGGTATGGGAAGTTGCTTTATGGCTTGCTCAATTGCCTCTATAACTAACGTATCAGCATTGCGCTCGGCTTGTTCAGATCGGTGAACCAGCCAACTACCTTTGTCGGTTTCGAGTTTGTCCAGATCACTAAATTCCATGCCGCAAGATTCTGCGAATCCCAGCGCTGCTTTGCTCGGCTCACCATTCTTGTCGAAAGCGGCTTGTAGCGAAGGGCCGCGACGTTCAATTTGCTGGGTCTCTTGCTTTGATAGAACGTTGGGAATCAGCACAGCCAATCGTCGCGGCGTAGCGTAAACATCATCTATTGAGTTAAATGCTGAGTTCGTCAAATTTTGTTTCTTCAGAAACCCATGGATAACTTCGCCGAACTCCCTAGACAGGTACCATAGCGCTTTGGGCGGTAGTTCCTCCGTACCCAATTCGACCAATAAAGTTTCGCCTTTATCACTCATTTGGATTCACCTCCTTGCTTGGCGCGAGGAAATCCGAGCGCTTTACGGCTCTCGTAGTAGACGGTCGCGACCCCGCGCGCCAACGCACGAATTCGACCTATGTAGCGCGCACGTTCGGTCACTCCGATGGCCTGACGCGCGTCAAGCAAGTTGAACGTATGTGAAGCTTTGAGCACGTATTCGTAAGCGGGTAACGGTAGTGGAATTTCCAGTAGGTCCTTGCAGGCAGCCTCGTGCGCATCAAATTGCCGAAAAAGCTCATCTGTATTGGCGTGTTGGAAATTAAAAGTCGACATTTCAACTTCATTTTGATGGTACAGGTCGCCATAGCTGGTTCCGGGGGTCCAGACCAGGTCGTAAACGTTCTCGACACCTTGCAAATACATTGCGATACGTTCCAGGCCGTAGGTGATCTCTCCCGTTACGGGTCGACATTCCAGCCCGCCCACTTGCTGGAAGTAGGTAAATTGAGTGACCTCCATTCCGTTCAGCCATACCTCCCAGCCAAGTCCCCAAGCTCCCAAGGTAGGTGATTCCCAGTTGTCCTCAACAAAGCGAACGTCTTCTTTTAAAAAATCGACGCCGAGTGCTTTCAGTGATTCCAGATACAGTTGTTGAATGTCGTCAGGCGAGGGCTTGAGAATCACCTGAAACTGATAGTAGTGCTGCAAGCGGTTCGGGTTTTCTCCATAACGACCGTCGGTGGGCCGCCTGGACGGTTGCACATACGCGGCTTTGATAGGTTCAGGACCGAGCGCACCCAAAAAAGTAGTTGGATGGAATGTTCCGGCCCCCATTTCCTGATCGAATGGCTGCATTAGAAGGCAGCCTTGATCAGCCCAGTAGGATTGGAGCTTCAGGATAAGGTCCTGAAAACTAATTGTGCTCATTATTTAACGCGTAGACTGTAGTGTTGAGGATGATTATAACGCGTGTCTTAGGTTGCGGGCGATGTATAAAAGCTATTGAGTTATCATTCAAGCCTTGGTTATTCTTTCGACCGTCATTCGACTAATTATTTTCTCCAATGGTTACAAAACGCAAAGCGGTTGCACTTATATCTGGCGGGCTGGATTCCATGCTCGCCGTGCGCATGGTGCAGGAACAAGGTATAGAGGTTGAAGGTATCAATTTTTATACTGGTTTTTGTGTCGAGGGCCATACGCACGCGATTCGTAATCACGACAAGAAAAAGAAAAAGCGAAATAATGCGCTGTGGGTAGCCGAGCAGCTTGGTATCAAATTACATATTATCGATGTTATCGAGGAATATAAGGATATTGTTATAAACCCAAAACATGGTTATGGCGCGCATCTTAACCCTTGCCTGGACTGTAAAGGGTTTATGGTGCGCAAGGCAGAAGAGTGGCGAATAACCAATAATTTCGACTTTATAATTACCGGTGAGGTCGTGGGGCAGCGACCCATGTCACAGACAGCTAAACGCATGCCCATTGTGATGCGTGAGTCGGGGGCAGGTAATCGTCTGGTGCGCCCCTTGTGTGCAAGGAAACTCGAAGCTACTTTGCCAGAATTAGAGGGTTGGCTGGATCGTAGCAAGCTGGGCGAAATTAGTGGCCGTAGTCGAAAAGAACAAATCGCGCTCACGCGCCAGTGGGGTATCAAAGATTATGCTCAACCGGCCGGCGGTTGCTGTTTTTTAACTAACCAACAATATGCCGCAAAACTGCAAGATCTATGGACTAGCCGTGGTACGAGAGAGTACGAGCTCGATGACATTATGTTATTAAAGGTGGGCCGGCATATTCGGCCTAATGCTGATTTTAAACTTATTGTATGTCGCGACGATGGTGAGAATAACTTTGCAACTGGATATAAAAACCGCTTCATCTCTTTATACGCCAATAGTCATGAAGGACCATTGGCGCTTTTTGATGGTCAGGCAAGTACCGAAAATTTGAAACTGGCTGCACGCATTGTTGCGCGCTATGGAAAAGGAAAACACGCGTCAGTCGTGACTGTTCAGGTTAGCGAGCCCCGAGAAAGTGAAGGGCAAGAATTAAACGTTACTCCACTAGATACCACCGAAATGCCGCGAGAGTGGATTCTTTAGATGGCGCATTATGAATACGACTTACGGGGCATGATTTGTCCTATGCCGGTTATTCGCACTCAGGATCGAATAGCTGAACTGCTAGACGGTGATGCATTGGAGGTGTTATGTTCAGACCCTGGTGCCTTGCACGATATTCCGGCATGGTGCCGCATTCATGGGCATTCAGTCACCAATGCGGTACATGAGCCGGAAGGGCTTATTCGCATTCAGGTGCTTGTTCACAAGCCTTGAGTGCACTGTGATGGTGCTCTCGATGCTGGATGGCACTATAATCGTGCGAAGTAGGGGTTTGAACTCGCTGTAACTCACTGATTTTTTAGTTTTCAGGGTTGGCACGCCTTTTGCTATTAATTGAGAAGTTTGATGTTAGTAATTGGTGCTGCTACCGGGTTACCGTGGGAGCGAAACAATATTTATGTTAACCATTAAGTAAGAGGTAATTTGCCATGTCGGCTGCTGATGTATTGAAATTAATAAAACAGGAAGACGCCCAGTTCGTCGATTATCGGTTTACCGATACCAAGGGTAAAGAACAACACGTGACCGTGCCGGTTAGTGAAGTGACCACGGATTCGTTTAAAGAAGGCAAAATGTTCGACGGTTCATCCGTTGCCGGTTGGAAAGGCATTAATGCATCTGACATGATTTTAATGCCAGACGCTGAAACCGCAGTTGTTGACCCGTTCTTTTCGGACAAAACGATTAACATCCGATGCGATGTTATCGAGCCCGATGATATGCAAGGCTACGAGAAAGATCCCCGGACGATTGCACGACGTGCGCAGGACTATTTAAAGTCAACGGGTGTTGGCGACGCGGCCTATTTCGGTCCGGAAAATGAGTTTTTCGTATTTGATGACGTCCGTTGGTCGGTAGAGACTCGCGGTAGCTTCTGCGAGGTAGATTCGTATGAGGCGGCCTGGAACAGCGAAAAAGAATACGACCATGGCAACCTTGGCCATCGTCCGGGTATGAAAGGCGGATATTTTCCGGTTCCTCCAGTCGATTCTTTGCAAGATCTGCGCTCTGCCATGTGTCTGGCGTCTGAAGCGATGGGTGTGAAAACCGAAGTGCACCACCATGAAGTGGCCACTGGAGGTCAATGCGAAATTGGGATGTTGTTCAATACCTTGGTGCGCAAGGCTGATGAGGTCCAGATTTTTAAATACGTAGTACACAATGTTGCCGAGCAGTTTGGCAAAACAGCGACCTTCATGCCCAAGCCCATCGTCGGTGATAATGGTAACGGTATGCACGTCCACCAATCTATTTTTAAGAATGGCAAGAATACCTTTGCGGGTTATGAATATGCTGGCTTAAGCGAAACCGCATTGCATTATATTGGTGGTATTTTCAAGCATGCGAAAGCGCTGAACGCGTTTACCAATCCATCCA
>JABJKL010000032.1 GCA_018660405.1 Pseudomonadota bacterium
AAAAAGGCTTGATCACCTTCCTGGATACTCCAGGCCATGAGGCATTCAGTTCTATGCGAGCGCGCGGTGCTCAGGCCACCGATATTGTGATTTTAGTGGTGGCGGGCGACGATGGTGTGAAACCACAAACGATTGAAGCCATTAAGCATACTCGCGCTGCCGGCGTGCCAATGTTAGTGGCCATCAACAAAATGGATAAAGAGGAATCTGACGCTGAGAAAGTGAAACAAGAATTGTCGGCTCAAGAAGTTGTTCCAGAAGATTGGGGTGGCGACGTGATGATGCTACCGGTTTCTGCAGAGACGGGGCAGGGTGTTGATGAGCTTTTGGACGCCATAACCTTACAAGCTGAAATGCTTGAGCTCAAAGCCAGAGCCGATGGCCCCGCAACAGGAGTCGTGATTGAGGCAAGACTCGATCGTGGTCGAGGCGCTGTAGCGACTGTGCTGGTACAACAAGGTTTGCTCGAAGCTGGGGATACCTTGTTGGCTGGGCGTGAAACTGCGCGTGTACGCTCGATTAGCGACTATGCTGGCAAGCCGATTAAAACTGCTGGCCCGTCCACACCTATTGAAATTCAAGGTTTGACCGGTGTGCCCCTGGCGGGCGATGACGTATTGATTGTTAGTGATGAACGTAAGGCGCGTGAAGTGGCGCAATTTCGCCTCCAACAGGATCGTGATTCCAGAATGGCACGCCAACAGGCCGCCAAGCTCGAAAATATGTTCAAAGGTATGGGTGAAGGTGAGACGAAAACCGTTAACGTGTTAATCAAATCAGATGTTCATGGTTCGCTTGAAGCGCTTTCCGAGTCTCTGCAAAAGCTTTCTACTGAGCAAGTGGGGGTTAATGTTGTACACGGTCTGGTGGGTGGTATTAACGAATCCGATGTTAATCTGGCGATGGCAGCCAAGGCTCTGATTATTGGTTTTAACGTTCGTGCAGATGCGTCCGCGCGTAAATTATCCGAAGCGGAGAATGTTGAAATTCGTTATTACAGTATTATTTACGATGTGTTAGATGATATTCGAACGGCGATGGTGGGTTTGCTCGCACCGATTATTCGAGAAAATATTATTGGTTACGTCGAGGTGAAAGACGTATTTCGTGCGCCGAAAATTGGCTCTATAGCGGGTTGTTTCGTTACCGAAGGAACCGCACGACGCAATGCAAAAGTTCGCATACTTCGCGATGATGTGGTGATATTTGAGGGGCAGATAGATTCCATGCGGCGTTTTAAAGATGATGTTTCTGAAGTTAAGGCTGGCACCGAATGCGGTATTGGTATCGTAAATTACAACGATATTAAGGTCGGTGATAAATTCGAAATGTATGAAGAAACTGAACATGAAGCGGAACTAATCAGCGAGTGAGCTTTTTAGTGTTCATCTAGTTTAGAACACCACACTTGGTAGAGCTTGATGCCTAAAGATTACGGTCGTCATGAGCGCATTGCCGGTGCAGTGCAGCGGGGGTTAGCACAGCTGCTTAGCTCTGAAGTAAACGACCCTCGTGTGGCGGGTTTAACGGTCACCGAAGTGCAGGTAACCGCTGACTGTCGTCATGCGAATGTATTCGTGACCCGAATGACTAGCTCGGGCGACAAAAAGTTGAGCGATGAAGATGTAGAAAACATTCTCGATGGAATAGGACGTGCCAGCGGATTTTTACGCAGCCGATTGGCAAAGGTAATGGATTTGCGCCGCTGCCCGGAACTCCACTTTGAATACGATTTTAACGTTCAAAGAGCCTCTGATTTAACCGCACTGATCGATTCAGTGCAGCCGGAAGAAGAACAAGACTAGCGCTCTTTTGGGGTTTAGCTAAATGCGCAAACGTAATCCCAAAAGGGATATCAATGGCATATTGCTGTTAGACAAGCCGACCGGAGTAGGTTCCAATCGGGTGTTGCAACTCGCAAAACGTTTGTTCAATGCCAACAAAGCAGGTCACACAGGTAGCCTGGATCCATTAGCGACTGGCCTGCTGCCTGTCTGTTTCGGTAATGCGACACGCTTTGCCGAATATTTTCTTCACACCGATAAACACTATCAGGCGACGTTGAAACTAGGCGTTACGACCGATAGTCTCGATAGCGATGGAGCCATTGTTGATACGAGGGACGTTAATGTGTCGCACAACGATGTTGATGCGGCACTGCAAGCTTTTCGCGGCAAAATATCCCAAATACCGCCCATGTACAGCGCACTGAAACGTTCTGGAACGCCACTCTATAAATTAGCGCGTGCCGGTCAGGAAGTTGAACGTCAGCCCCGCCAGATGGAGGTGTATGAACTATCCGCAGAATTGTTGGAGTCTGAGGTTCTACAGCTGGAAGTCAAGTCTAGTGGCGGTTTTTACGTCCGTCAGCTCGCCAGCGACCTGGGCGAAGCATTGGGCTGCGGTGCGCATATCACCGCGTTGCGAAGAATGGGTGTGCGGGAGCTTGAGGTGCAAAATGCCGTCACTCTGGAGGCACTGGAGAGCATGGATGGCGCACAGCGGGAACAGTTGTTGCACCCTGTTGATTTGGCGGTTAATGGCCTGCCCGAGTTTATTGTGACTAAAGAGCAAGCGGTCGGTCTGTTGTATGGTCGAAAACTGGAAATAAATAAACCTGAATTAGCAGGGTTAGTTAGAGCTTATACACAAGATCGTATATTTCTGGGCGTGGTCGATTGGGCAGCAGAAGGCTTGCTTAAGCCCAGAAAGATGCTCGCGGAGCATGCCGATCTCAATTGAGATCTAACGCCCAAGCGGCGAGCGCTGCTTGGGCGATCTGCACCTTTTAGTTCACGCCGATTATTCGATAATATTAGCCAGTGCGCTAACACACGCATTCACATTTTTCTCAGTGGCAGAATTACCCATAAGCCCGATTCGCCACACCTTACCAGCCAAACCACCTAGTCCAGCACCAATTTCCAGATCATACTCTTCGAGTAGTTGATTGCGCACGGCGGCGTCATCAACACCGTCAGGAATGCACACCAGGTTCAGTTGTGGCAATTGGTACTCGGGTTCGACCAAAAACTCCATCCCAAGCCCCCCCAAACCTTCTTTGAGCTTGTCATGCATTGCCTTGTGGCGTGCAAAAGCGGCTTCCAAACCTTCTTCCTGAAGCATTATTAGCGATTCGTGCAATGCGTACAGGGCATTTATGGGTGCCGTGTGGTGATAACTTCGCTGGGCTGTAGTGTCGTCCCAATAGGCCATCACCAGGTTCATATCTAAAAACCAGCTTTGCACGGGTTGTTTGCGATTGGAAAGCTTTGCTGCGGCTTCGTCGCTAAAAGTGACCGGTGACACGCCGGGTAAGCAGGAAAGGCACTTTTGAGTGCCCGCATAACTTGCGTCGATGCGCCAATCATCTATTCGAACATCGATACCGCCCAACGCAGTCACGGTATCGGCAATCACCAGACAACCATGTTCTTTACCAAGGGATGCTAGCGCGGCGGCGTCTGAACGAACGCCAGTGGATGTTTCTGCGTGTACAAATGCCAGAACTTTTATTTCTGGGTCTGCTTTTAATGCGTCTTCTACCTTCTGCGGATCGACTGGCTTGCCCCATTCATCGTCTACTGTAATGGCGACGCCACCGCAGCGGTTAACGTTCTCAACCATACGGTTGCCAAACACGCCGTTAATACATACCAGTACTTTATCGCCCGGTTCCACAAGGTTGACAAAACAGGCTTCCATTCCGGCAGAACCCGGTGCAGAAATCGGCATAGTGAGGCGATTTTCGGTTCGGAAGGCAAACCCCAGCAATTGCTTGATTTCATCCATCAAATGAATGAATTCAGGGTCCAAATGACCGATGGTGGGTCTGGCACTTGCGTCTAGTATGCGTTGTGGTACATCAGACGGGCCGGGGCCCATCAAGATTCTGTGCGGTGGGTTAAATGAAGTAATTTGTTCCATATGCGGAGTCCGTATTAAAGTTGGTATCAGGTAGAATTATGCCGGCAGCGATTCTGCAACGTTGTGGGTTCAGATTCAACAAACTATTTGCTTTATTTTTTTAATTCATCTGCCACTTTTTTATACTTTTTCAACTTACGCGACATGCACTCGCAAACATGACTGTTTGTTTGTTCAAGTTTCCAAAGTGGAGTTCCCCTGAATCGACGGACACTCGTATACTTTAAATTAAAGCATATGAGGAAAACCAATGTGATGCTTGGAAATATCATGGGCAATATAGGCATGAAAGATAAGGCCATTAAGGAATACAACGAGGCCTTGAAATTAAACCCTACAAATTCGGAAGCGAAGAACAGGTTGAGTAAGTTGGGTTTAGATTAAAATACCAGCCAGATTGCGATTATGTGTAATATTGCGCTCCCGACCCCCCCTAAAGATATGGGGTTCTAATGTCTGCCATCTTCTCGATGGCCTTAGTGCTCAATTCATTCGAATAACTATTTTGCCGAAGTGATTGGAATCGCGCATGTAGGTAAAAGCCTCGCTGGCTTGTTCAAAAGCAAATTCCCGGTCGACCACTGGATGCATTTGGTGGTCTACTATAAAGGCATTCATCTGTTCAAAGTCTTCGCGCGAACCGACCAGAAACTGTGTGGCCCGGTACCCTTGGGCCTGAATCATTTCGGGTGTGTACTCCGATGAGCGTGATCCAGAAAGTCCGCCGATAATAGCGATATGTCCGTTTGGCGCCAGGCTTGTAAAAGCTTTGGCAATCGTCGCCTCGCCAATGACTTCCAGCACGGCATTTACGCCTTCATCATTGCTTATCGCGCGCACTTGTTGATCCCAGTCCGGGTGCTGCCGGTAATTTACCGTGCCATATGCGCCGAGGTCTTTTGCGCGTTCAAGTTTTTGATCCGACGAACTGGTGATGATGGGTTTGGCCCCGGCGATTTCTGCAAACTGCAAACCAAATACAGAAACACCGCCAGTACCCTCAAGCAAGACATATTGGTCTTTTTCCAGAGCACCGTATTTGAACAAACCATTCCACGCGGTTAACGCTGCGCAGGGCAGAGTGGAGGCTTCCGCGTAACTGAGGTGCTGTGGAATTTTTAGCAGCCCATTTTCAGGCGAAACCACCCACTCGGAGAGCACACCATCGACTGGGTTGCCGCGTACGGTTGCCCTTGCCTCAAGCGTCAATTCACCGCTCACCCAGTTCTCAAAAAACGTGGTCATCACACGGTCGCCTGCTTTGAACTCGGTCACTTGTGAGCCCACGGCTATTACCTCGCCTGCGCCATCAGAGATCGGCACTATGCCAGCCAACTGTTCGACATCGGAAGGGTCCTCGCGGTCCAGCATGGTAAGGTCGCGGCGGTTCAGTGAAACTGCATGTATTTTGACCAACACAGAGGTGGGTTCCAGTGCAGGAACGGCCACTTCATGCAGCACCAGTTCGAGACCGGTTTCATTGGGCTCGAATTGATATTGCCGGGTCATGGTTTGCCCAACCGCGTTAGTAACACCGCCTAGCAACACGGCCATACTAAATAAGAAAATGCCAATCGATTTCATTTCATTTCTCCTAAGATCATTGAGGTGCAGATCAACTCTGAGGGTTGTTTAGTTAACGTTAAGGTAACTGTTACTAAACCTATAGTTACTTTGTTTTATCGGAAAGAGCACTATATTCCACCCATAATCTATCCGTTCACGGTTTTTTTTGCGCAATTCATGGTGCTTATCAATAGCAGGTGCGCAGTCTACAAGTGAATAGTGTAGGTGAATAGTGTAGGTGAATAGTGTAGGTAAATAGTACAGGTGAATAAATGACTATTAGTTCCGTGTTTTTAAAAAATATTTGGGACAGGTTCGTTGCGGTGATGTCAGTCTTGGTGGTGACCTTCATTGTAGCTGTCGTTATAACCGAAAATGCAAGGGCACAGTCTGATACTGATACCGCGTTAGATCGTAATCCCGCCATGGAGGAAGCAATCGTTTTTGGCCGGGCATCACAACAAATCGGTGATGCCGGTGCCGCTAGTGAAGGTTCTGTAGGCGGAGCAGATCTGGCGATCAGGCCTTTATTGCAACCTGCGGAGCTATTAGAAGCAGTGCCGGGTATGGTGGCAGTGCAGCATTCGGGATCAGGTAAGGCCAATCAGTACTTTATGCGTGGTTTCAATCTGGATCATGGTACAGATTTCACCAACTATATTGATGGTGTACCGATCAACTTTCGTTCGCATGGCCATGGTCAGGGTTATTTGGATATAAACGGACTGATTCCCGAAACGGTTGATCGTATCGATTATAGAAAAGGCACGTATCGAGCGGACACTGGCGACTTTTCAATGGCAGGCGTATCGTTTATGCACACCATTGACGAGCTTGATGAAAAGTTTATATCAATAGAAGCTGGCAGTTATGATTGGCAACGGCTTGCGGTAGGCGGAAGCGTTTCACTCGGCAAAGGGGTTTTGACCGGCATCGGACAATACAAAGGTTATGACGGTCCGTGGGAGTTGGGGGAGAGCCTGAACCACAAATCACTGTGGACCAAATACATTCAACAAACCCGTCTTGGTACACTGAGCGTGTCACTGTCAGGTTATAGCGCCACCTGGAGCCCGACCGAACAGATTCCCGAGAGCGCTATTGGCACCGATGTTTGCGCGGATGTTTTCTGTTCACTGGACGACACTGCAAGGGGAAGAACCGACCGCTGGATTGCCACTTTATTACTGGAAAATGATAATTGGAAAGGCTCTTTATACGCTCAATATTATGATTGGGAAATGTCATCTGACCCAACCTATACCGAACAAATTAATCAGTTTGATGAACGTTGGACGTTCGGCGGTCGAATTGAGGGTGATAAACCGTTATTGGATGCGTTGGACGTCATTATTGGCTCTGAGTTTCGTTACGATGATGTGAGCCGGGTCGGTGTCGACTTCTTTGATGGCGGTGAATTTTTGGCCGAGAATGGTCGCAACGCCATTACCGAAGCTTCAATCGGCGCCTACGCAGAGCTTTCATGGGCTGCCACCGACAACTTGCGTATAACGCCTGGAGTGCGTGCCGATTATTTTGATTTCAGCGTAACCGCTTTGAATAGCCTAAGTGCCGACGGTAATGATTCAGATTCGATCGTATCGCCAAAACTCGCCTTCGCCTATACGTTTAACGACCGTGTCGAAACGTATGCAAACTGGGGTTATGGCTTTCATTCAAACGATGCTCGTGGAGTGGTTGACAGTACGAACCCGGTTGAGGGTTTGGTTCGTGGTGAAGGTTATGAGGTCGGTGCGCGTTATGAGAATAATGGCTTTAAAATTTCTGCCACCTACTGGTGGTTAAACCTGGACAGTGAGCTAAGCTTTGTCGGCGATTCAAATTCGGTTGAGCCCAAGGGCGGTTCAGAGCGCGACGGTTTGGAGCTCGTCGGTTTCTGGCGACCACTTGATTGGCTGGCGATTGATGCGGTTTATGCGCACAGTAATGCTCGTCAGGCCGATCCGGAAGAAGCTGGCGGGAAATTCATTGAAGGCGCCGTTGAGGATTCAGCCCAGGTAGGCCTAACCATCAATTATGGTGCCTGGGATGTTAGTTCCCGCTGGCGTTATTTTGGTGGGTATGCTCTTCTGCCAGATAACTCCGATCGAGTCGGTGGCGTTTCCACACTAAACTTGAGAGTGGCGCGGGCATTTGAAAACTTTTCGCTTTACGGTGAAATCATCAACCTCACCGACGAGAGCGGCAAGGATATTGTTTATTTCTACCAAACCAATGTGGCAGGTCTTGGCATCAATGAAGGACGAGTCAGCCGGGCAAAAGAACCGCGCACCATTCGGGTGGGCGCTAAGTTCACTTTTTAAACGATAAATTGAGTTAGAAGTCACAACCGGGTTAATATCCGGCTGCGCATGCATGCCCGCATTCCGGGATATTCCTTTTACAGTGTGTGCTGTTAAGTAGGTCTGCGGAGCAGCTCGGTCAATACTGTATTGTGAAAATTGATTCAACCCTTAATGTATCTATTCTGGCGGTAGCCTATGCGTTCGCATTTTCGGCCACGCCGTTGGTTGTTTTCATTTCAAGCCTAGTCGGCATCGAGTTGGCACCCTCTGCAGGTCTGGCGACTCTACCGGTTGCCGCCATGATTATTGGTGTGGTTGCGGGTATTTGGCCAGTGTCAAAAACCACCGCTTATCTTGGGCGCAAGGTCACCTCTATCCTGTTTCTTTGGGTCGGTGTGGGTGCTTGCTTGCTCTGTTCGGTTGGCATACAACAGGGTTCTTTTACGGTTTTTTGTGTTGGCACTTTTATCATTGGCACTTCAATGGCGGCCGTTCAGCAGTTTCGCTATGTCGCTATCGAATGTATGGATAGTACGCATGCTGCCACTGCCGCATCCATTATCTTGAGTGGTGGAATATTCGCGGCATTCGCAGGGCCAGAGCTGGCCGTATTTGGCAAGGATTTAACATATTTTGAGTATCAGGGCTCGTTCTGGATAGGGGCGGCTTGTATCGGCTTGGCTAGTCTAATTATCATTGCATTTAAGCCTCCCCTTGTTAGTAGCCATATCAGCTCTCTTAAGGCTCGCCCCCTTCGGAAGATGCTTAGCCCTGGGTTCTGTCTGGCCATCTGCAGCGGAGCGGTGAGTTATTCGGTAATGAGCTTTATCATGACCGCAACCCCCATCAGTATGCATCACAACTTTATGCATTCGTTGGCAGACACCAAGTTTGTTATTCAAAGTCATATTACCGCGATGTTTTTGCCATCGCTGATAAGCCCGCTGTTGTTCCGATGGTTTGGCTCGCTGAACATGATGAAATTTGGTCTGGCTGCATTTGGCTTCGCCATTCTTGTCGGCAACTTCTTCACCAGCGTGCCCGGGTTTTGGGTGCAGCTGGTGCTTTTGGGCATCGGTTGGAACTTCTTGTTCGTGGCAGGAACGGCCATGCTGTCCTCAAATTATCAGCCAGAAGACCGCCTAAAAGCTCAGGCCATAAACGACGGTTTGATGTTTGGCATGCAGGCGATCGCCTCTGTTAGCGCGGGGATTGTTATGGCAAGAATCAGTTGGGCAGCATTGGTATCCATTGGTTTGTTACCTTTGACGGTTATGCTGCTGCTTATGGTGTGGTATGGGGTCAATGAACGAAAAATCAGAGGCTCCCTGACCACGCCAACATAAGTGATTACGAGCTGGGTTAGACAAATCCCTGAATGACACGCCGTGAACCCATCCGTGGGGGCTCGGCACCAGCTCCCTGCTGGTGACGGCCATTCAGGTATTCATCTAATCCCTATAAAGTGAGCTACGTACCCAATTATTCGATATCTGCAAGATAGCTAGCGACCCTTGGGTCTTTCGCTACGCGATTCATATGTTCCATCAACTGAGGAGCAACCCGGCTGGTTAAATCCGTCGGCACGTGATCCAGAAACCCTGCGTTTAGTGATCTAACCCAGCTAAAGACTTTCAAGTCAGCAATCGTCAGCCGCTTATCTGCAAAATGTTCCCCACCGGCTGCGTCCAGCCGTTGGCTGAAGAAATTTAGATACTGGGTAAAGGTGCCATTCACCAGTTCTTCGCGTGCCGCTTTCATTTCGTCACCTTCCAAACCAAAGGTTTTTACCAACGCGTTAGAGGTGTCTTCGATGGCCTCCATGAGTTCATCGCACAGAAAGGCTTGCCATGGGTCTTCCGGGTACAGCCCCGTTAGCCTGCCGGCATAGCGAGTCATGGCGTTGCACTGCGTATATACAACGCCATCCACTTCCATGGTTGGAACGGCTTTTAGTGGCAAGTCTTCGCGCATCTGGCGGAATTCGTCGATTGAAATTCGATGGTCTTCAAAGTCCACACCGCCAATCGCCAAAGCCATGCGAACAGGCTCCCCGCGGCCGCCGCTAAAATCGAAATAAGTTAATTTAATTTTGCTCATAGTAAGAATTTAAAAGTTGAGTACAGAAGTTGATTATATCGTTTATTTTGCTTGGCTAGATCCCCAAGACTGTATTGATCTTGTAAATGGAACAAAAAGTTCTCAGCTAATAACGGGTAGACCTTCGTCACGCCAGCGCAGCAGACCGCCATTGATGTTCGCAACTTGTTGCCAGCCAGCTTCGCGCAACACATTAACCGCCAAGACTGATCTTTTGCCAGAGCGGCATATTGTCATCACCGGCTTATCTTTGGGCACCTCGTTTATTCTGTCGCGTAATTCGTGGATCGGAATCAGCTGTGCTCCTTGAATCCGTGTGCTCTCTTCTTTGGTTTCTACGGTGGTGCGTACATCCAGAATATGAAAGTCACTCATATGGCTGGCCACCCATTGTGGCGAGATTTCCGTTACGCCACTATAAGATGTCACCACCGGCCCCCAGTCAGGTTGCTTTGGAAGCTGATCATCTTTCGGTCGTCCGGCTTTAATGTTAGCTGGCACAGCAATTTCAAGTTGTTTGGGGTGGGGCAACTGCATGTTTTCCATATAACCGACGAAATCGTTTTCGTTGGCTTGCCCGCCGATGCGTGGATTGAGTCTTTTCTCCTCACCAATCGTGCTGGCGGTGCGTCCGGAGTAATCATGCGCAGGATAGACAATACAATCATCTGGCAGGCTAAATAATTCGTCTTTAATGGAGTGGAAAAGTTTTTGCGCCGAACCTTCCTGAAAATCAGTTCGACCACAACCGCGAATCAACAGACTGTCTCCGGTAAAAACCATCGACTCATCATCAATCACAAAGCTGATGCAGCCATTGGTGTGGCCGGGGGTTTGTATAACGGTTAATGCGTGCGCGCCAAACTTAATTTGATCTCCATGGGTCAAACTGCGGTCCAGTGTTTCTATACCTGAATGTTCTGACGCTATAATTTTACAATCGGTGGTGTATTTTAGTAACCAGGCACCGGTAACGTGGTCTGCATGGCAATGCGTTTCCAGGCAGGCTAAAAGTTCCAGTTCCAGTTCTCGCACCAAAGACAAATCACGCTCATGCTGCTCGTAGACGGTATCGATGAACACCGCCTGGCGAGATTTCGCATCGGCCAACAAGTAAGAAAACGTTGCCGAGGTTTGGTCGAAGAGTTGCTTGAAAATTAATGAGGTAGTCATAAGTATTGTTCGTTACATTCGGCCATTGATTATAGCCTGCATTAGACAAATACCTGAATGACACGCCGTGAACTCATCCATGAGGGCTCGACGCCAGCTCCCTGCTGGCGACGGTCATTCAGGTATTTGTCTAATTCATGTGGAACGTGCTGTGGTCCTAATTATTTTTTGGCCATCTTAACTCTATGTTCGTACGTTGAAATCAAAAAAGTAGCTATTGTGCCAGCTGAATTCACCGCTAAATCCGAGTGACGCTTAGATGGTTTTGGAGTCTGATCGTTTTTACCATGCGCGTCGCCAAACGCATTTCTAATGGCTGCTAGGCCATGGATGACGGAGTGACAACCACTTAAAATCTGTTTGAATACCTCTTCTTTATGCTGTCCTGGGCCTAGGGTTAGTGCTTTGGCGGTAGCACCATATAATGCAGGTAAATCAGCGTTTGGGGGGTAATGGACAGCAAGGGAATCAAGAATAAACTTGCAGGTAGATTCGACTAGTGAACGTGCGGCGGTAATGGCACCTTCAGGATCTGATTCGCGACGTGAGTGTATTTTTAACCAGAGATCTTCAATAGTCCTTGAGTTGCATGTTTTTAGTGCTTCTTCAATTGAGAGAGAGCTTGGTTCGACCCCCTTTTTTTCAATGTAGTCAAAGACAGCTCCTAGCGAATCATATAAAAAAGCGCGTCTCCCCGCATAATTGTCGGATGTCTCCTTCATCAAGGTCCAAAACTGGCTACCAAAGCGTTTTTCAAAAACCCAATCGGGAAGTCTGGGGTGCAAAACAATATCGCTTACTACTCGGTGTCTAGCTTCCTCGTAATCCGCATAATCAACGTTAGTTCCGGTCGCAAAGTTGATACACAGTTTCTGGAAATCAGTTAGTAGTATTGCCGCTGTTTGGTGATCGCTCATGTTCTATCTAACCTATTAACACACCTTCGTCTTTATAATTCTTAACTCAATATCCTACTGGGGGTACATTTTGTCAAATGAAATGCATTACCCAACTTTTCTCAATCGGGCGGGTGCAACGTCCGTTTCGAACCCTTTGATTAACCACAAAAAATAGTGCTTTTATGTGCTTGTGGTGTGGTAGGCCTGCGGGTAGAATACGCGCGCCTGAGGCTAGCAGTATTTGTTGGTCTCGGGTGTTTGATTTTGGGCTAATGGTAGCCTGAATAATAAGGGCCGATAGGCGGTCTAGGTGGGAGATCATTTTGGTTGACCCGCCAATAGTCAACAGGATAGGCCTGTTGCGATCATCCCGGTGGGTTCCGGGGCATGGGGTGTACGGCTCTTTCTGTTTTAGATTGGGGCTGTTGCTTTCAAGCAATTTAAGAGGAAAATCATGGCATTAACAGCCAAAGACAAAGGTAAAGTCGTTGCGGACTATAAGCGCTCAGACAAGGATACAGGTTCACCGGAAGTGCAAATTGCGCTAATAACAGAAAGGATTGCGGATCTCTCTCCGCATTTTAAAGAACACATTCACGATCATCACTCTCGCCAGGGTTTGCTGCGACTCGTTAGTCGACGTCGTAAATTGCTGGATTATTTGCAGAAAAAAGATATTGAACGATACCGTGACGTAATCAAGCGCCTCGGTTTGCGTAAGTAATGCGCTACATAGAAATTAATAGGAATTAGAAATGAAAATAACCAAGACCTTTCAATATGGTCAAAATGAGTTTCGTCTGGAAACAGGCGAAATAGCACGTCAGGCAGCGGGTTCAGTCATCGCCAGCCTGGGTGAAACGCAGGTAATGGTGAATGTTGTGTGTTCGCGTAAAGCGAAGCCACGCGACTTTATGCCGCTTACCGTCGACGTTGAAGAACGTACTTATGCTGCCGGGCGTATTCCTGGTGGTTTTTTTCGTCGTGAAGGACGCCCGTCAGAAAAAGCGATTTTAACCTGTCGTCTAATCGATCGGCCGATTCGTCCATTGTTCCCGAAAGGGTTTTTCAATGACGTACAAGTGGTTTGTACTATTTTGTCGGTTGATCCGGAAATTGATACCGAGATCGTCGCAATGATCGGCACGTCGGCTGCATTGGCGATTTCGGGCATTCCATTTAATGGCCCAATCGGCGCGGCTCGCGTTGGCTATATCGACGGTGTGTATGTGCTTAGCCCAACCGCGACCCAATTGGCTGAGCAATCTCAGTTGGATTTGGTGGTTGCAGGTACCGAAGGTGCTGTGCTGATGGTGGAGTCTGAAGCGAAAGAATTGGCGGAAGACGTCATGCTCGGCGCGGTCATGTTCGGCCATGAGCAGTTACAGGTTGCGATCGACATCGTTACCGAGCTTGCTAAGGAAGTCGGTGCTGAGCCGATGGCTTGGGAAGCACCAGCCGTGAATACTGAATTGGCGACTACGGTTGCCGGTATTGCTGAGGCCGGAATGAGCAAGGCTTATCAAACGGCTGACAAGAAAAAACGCCAGGAATTAGTTGCTGCGGTAAAAGATTCGGTGACTGAGAAGTTGATCAATGAAGACACTGCTGAGGCGGCTGCGGGCGAGATTAAAGGTGCGGTTAAAACGCTTGAGAAACAGGTTGT
>JABJKL010000142.1 GCA_018660405.1 Pseudomonadota bacterium
AAAAAGGCTCCCTTTGGGAGCCTTTTTTATTTCAAATCACTATTGTGCTTAAGCTACTTCTTCGAAATCGATGCGTACAGAAAATGCAACACGATAATAGCCGCAGCAACACCAAAGAACCACGGTAATAAATCCCACGACACGCCAACCAATACCTCCTGCCCCCACTGATCCAACCCGCGCTCGACCCAACTCATGATTCCACCCTGTGCAAGGCGCGCTGGAGCAAATTCTGCATAAGCGGTAATTTGAAATGGTTGTAATTCAACGTAACTGCACCGTCGCTCGCCGAAGCCGCAACCTCGCTAATTAATTGCTCAGTCAATTCATTACCTTTTAAGCGCTGCTCTATAACATCAAGCCTGCGCGGTACGCATTCGACCGCACCAAAAACCAGCCGAATGTCTTCTACAGTATTGCCACTTTCTTTAACGGCAGCGGCAACACTCACCAAGGCAAAATCCCAGGTATTGCGATCAGCCACTTTCTCAAAATAAAATTTAGCCCCCGCCCATTGGCCTGGTAAACGTACAGCAACCAATACTTCTGCTGGATCCAGGGCGGTCATGCCTCGAATATTCTGGCTTGGTCCAACGAAAAATTCACGGGCAGGTATCTCTCGGCGACCGGTAGCGCTTTGAACAAGCATAACGGCGTCTAAAGCCACTAGAGCCGTCGCTGTATCACTCGGCGAAACGGCGACACAGCGAGAAGCACCATAGACACAATGCTCGCGATTCAATCCCTCAGGCGTATTGGCGTAACAGGTGTTGCCACCCGCACGATAACAATTAAGACCCTGACGGTAGTACCAACAGCGAGTATCCTGGCAAAGATTACCGCCCAAGGTGCCTACATTACGAATCTGTGGGCTGGCGACGCGGCCGGCCGCGCTCGATAGCAAAGAGAACCGCTCGTTTACCATGGGATCGTCTTGTAATTCGGCCAGTGTGGTTAAAGAGCCTATTTCGAGGCCGCCATCTTCCTGTTCACGAACACCACGTAACTCCTCAACGGCATTTAAATCGACCACCACCTCCGGCTGTTTGGCGCGATCCTTAAACCAATCGAAGCTGTCTTGCCCACCACCAATCACCCATGCCGCATTTTCATGTGCTGCTAAAATATCCAGCGCGGACTGTAGATCAGCAGCTTGCACCAGATCAAACCGGGGCATCATGTCTCTAGCGTTTGAAATTCTTGCCATTTATCTTTTGCTCTACTGGACCCTTAACTCTACTGCGAATGCTTTTGCAGCGGCGACTGGGAAAGTTTCATGCCCGCTGCCGCATTAACGATCATGTCGGTGCGCACCGGTGTACGCTTAAAGTAGTAGCCACCCAAGGCTTCGGAAACAGCGCAAATCAATGCGCTAGCTGCACAACCCAAAACGGGTTCACCGATGCCTTTTATGCCAACCGGATTCTGTGGGTCAGGCAAATTCAGCGCATCCGCCCGCATAACTGACGGCACATCCAGATAAGACGGTGGCTTGGCCTGATAAAGGCCAACGTTTGCAGCGAGACCATTTTGCGGGTCATACGCAATTCCCTCCGTTACCGCCATACCAAAGCCCATTACGGCCGCGCCCTTAATTTGAGTCGCCAAACTCTGTGGGTGCATAACGGTTCCGCAATCGGCCACCCCAAGGTAATCCAGTATTTCAATCTGACCGGTTTTCGGGTCCAGTTCAATCTCGACAAACCCGGCGGCATAAGCCCCCACCTCTTGCTCTTTTGATAAAGCGTCATTTGCAATACCAACCAAACCAAGACCTTCAACAGCCTTCAGAGCAGCTACCGTTGGCGGAAGAATATTCTCAGGTGCGACTTGCCCACTATATTTTCCACCGATTTCAATCGCTCTGGCTGCGACCTCTCCAAGACTCAGTGATTGGTCGTTACCTGAGCCATTCCGGGAGACCTGGCCGTTTGCGAGTGTGTAATCCGAGGCTTCACCGCCCAAATCTATCGCTGCAATCTCTTTAATCTTGTCCGCAGCGTCGGTACCAGCCGCAAAATGTGTGCGAGAGGCTGTAAATGACGTATTACTGCCAAACTGCCCAATAATGAGAGGCAATCCTTCGCGGCTGTCACCTCGATGAATAATGACGTCATTCCAATCGACGCCCAAGACTTCGGCGGCGACGCGCGCGGTCCCGGCGTATGAATAGGTGCCCAGGTTCCCGACACCCGTATGGATATGCACTTTGCCTTCGGTATCAATTCTCAGCATGCCGTCAAAACCGTTAAATCCAGCCGGATGATACGCTTGCCCGACACCCACAGCCCGAACTTTGCCATCTTCGGTTGGCCCCGATACCGCTTCACGCTCCGCCAAGTCAAATTCAATGGCTCCCTTTTCCAAGGCCTCAAGCTGGTACAAGCTACTAATTTCGGTTTGATTAGGCCCAACGCCTGAACCTGTTTGCGCAGCGTTGATTTTTCGAATAGCTAAACGGCTTATGCCCAGGTGCGCAGCCGCTTTATCCAGCAACGGCTCGAACGAAACCACCATCTGATTATGCCCAGGGCCACGTTGTGGCCCTCGCGGAGGCGTGTTGGTATTCGGTGATACAGCCCGCAATCTGAAATGATCCGGCGAGTAAATTAGATTGACACATGCCGACGCGCCATCAATATCAGAAAACCCCTCGTTGGGACCAGCATCTTTAATCAAATACAGGTCAATCGCCTTAATCTTTCCTTCGTTGGTAAAACCAATTTTCGCGCGTGCCTGAAAGCTACTTCGCGCCCTGCCCAAATAATATTCTTCTGTCCGGGTAAACCGATGCATTACGGGTCGATTAATCTTTTTGGATAGATACGCCGGAATCGCCATGGATGGATAAGCGCTACCTTTGGAGCCGAAACCACCACCACAAAATGGCGCAATATACACAAGGTCTTGTTGTTCAATACCCAGGTACTGTGCAAGCCCGGCGTTTACCCAGGCCTGCGATTGCGTAGAGCCGTACACATGACACTTACCGGCTTCCCAAGTCGCCAAGGTACTGCGAGGCTCCATACTGTGATGCGAGTTGGCTGCCACCACAAAGGACTCATCCATTATGTAGTCAGATTCTGCAAAGCCAGTTTCAATATCGCCAACCGCCCAATCCTTCATAGACGCGCCCTGCGGCAGCTCACCCTCACTTACGGCATTAAAATCCTCTTCGGACCAATAGTGGTATGAAGCGGCGGCAGGCTGACGATACTCAAGCAAGGTCGCATTGCCATCACTTCGTGCAGGCGCGCTACCTGGGCGCAAGGCTTCCAACGGATCCAACTGAAAAGGCAATTGTTCATAGGAAATATTGAGCTTATCAACCGCATCCGCCGCCTGTTCTTCGGTTTCAGCTGCGATAGCCAGAATAGGCGCGCCCACATGCAGGGGCTCATTGCTGAGAATTTGCTCGTGTGCACCATTTTGCGCAGGCACGTCATCTGCGGTGATCATCCCCAACACACCCGGCATGGATAAAGCCTCGGATGCGTCAATATCAACTACCCGCGCGTGCGGATAAGGGCTGCTCAACATTTTGCAAAAAACCATCCCGTCCAAACGGAAGTCTTCTGCATAACGAGCTTTACCAGTTACTTTGGCACGGACGTCCGGTGGCGTGAAATTTTTACCGATCAGTTTATATGCCATCGTGCACTCTCTGGTTCTCGCCCGTCGCGGCACGCATTACGGCATTCAAGTAATGGTCATAGGCACCACACCGGCATAGGTTTCCCGCCAGCGCTTGCCGCACATCTTCACGGCTTGGGTTCGGGTTTTTATCCAGCAAAGCCACCGCAGACATGATCTGCCCGGAAGTACAAAAGCCGCACTGCGGCCCCAATTCGTCGATCATCGCTTGTTGTACAGGGTGCAAAGCCCCATCCTGAGACTCCAGGCCTTCAATTGTGCGAATCTGTTTGCCACGCACGTTGTGGGTCAGCATTGAGCAAGAGTTTATGTTCAGACCATCCACAATCACCGTACATGAGCCACATTCACCTCTGTCGCAAGATAACTTGGTGCCAGTAAGGTTAAGTTTATAGCGTAAAGTCATCGCCAATGTTTCGTTTGGCAGAACATCAACGCGGCGGGTTCGCCCGTTGATATTTAGTGATATCAATCGCTCAACGCTACCGGCCACAGCACTGCGTGCACTGCGCGGCGAACCGGCCAATAGTAAACCGCCTGTGGATGCCACCGCACCCGAAGCGATAACTCCTTTAATAAATTGACGTCTGGATTGACTATCTATTGTTTGCATAATAGTACTCTTGAGAACTATATCTCACAGGCAACCATTTGGTAAAAGCCGAACCCTTGTCCTACAACGGTATTTCCACTATCGCAAAAAGCGTCCCTGGAGTCTAGCGTAGTATCCTAAACTAGTATGCAAAACTCATTCAGTACTATTAATTTAAAGTCCTAAAACAGGCAATCTAATAATCAATCCCGGTGCAATACCACTACCATTCGCACTGCTCTTCGGGCACCTGCAGGCGGAGTTCTTGACCACCATTACTGTAGGAAACCTCAAAGCAGTTACCTTCCATATCCTTTAGTAAATGCGGTTCATGGTCTTCACGAGCCACACCGTCGCTAACGATTTTTTCTCGGTAGACAATAGTTGGTTCTACCGGGGTACTGCGATAGTACCGAGAACTGGTGCGTGGATAGCGGCTACTATAATAAGGCTCGTTAGAGTAATAACGACCATAGGAAAAGCCACCTGAATAGTAAGGATCGTATCGGTTATAACTATTCCTGTAACCGCGGTTATAACTGCCAATCCAGGATCCCAGCAATAAACCACCGGCAAAATATGCTCCAGCGTTCGAATAGCGGCGACCGCCGTAACGGTTATAGTTATAGCCATAACGAGAATTATTGTAGGAGCCATAGTTGGAACCATAATGTCGATTGCTACGACCTACACCGAAACCAATACCATAACGAGTTGAATGGCTGCTGTGATTCGACGATGGTCGAGACCCTGCTCTAGGCCCTCCTCCAATAGACGGTCGAGGCGACTGCATCTGGACAGTGCTCTGCCGATTGGGATTAACCCCTGGTCGACCCGCGATTCCCCCTGAAATTTGGGAGCTGACGTTACGCGTCGCGTTCATTACTGCCGACCCCACTCCGGGGCGCTCAGCCGCTGCGGGTGAAACCCATACAATGACCAAAATAAAGACCGCAGCAATCAACTCAATCGGCTTGAACATATTTAACCTCCTTATAAGGATCAGCTTGGAGCAGTGCACGCAAATACAACGCACACCTATGATAACCATACTACAGCAAGAAACCTGAATATAAACTGAATTTACCGGTAGATTTCCGAGCTGGGCAAACGAGTCTAGTTTCGACGCCAGGCGTGAAATCGCCTAACCCACTTAAGTAAGCCCTCCGGCTGGTGCGCCTTCTTCCACACACCAGCAGCGTACTTATTCGCTTCGGCGAAACCCGGATACAAATGAATAGTTCCCAATATTTTGTTCAGCCCGACCCCAACCTTCATAGCCAATACGAACTCCGAAAGTAGTTCAGCTGCATGATGTCCAACGATCGTAACTCCCAGTATTTTATCTTTATCGGGTACCGTTAATACTTTCACAAAACCGTGCGCCTCGCCCTCGGTTATTGCACGATCCAAATCATCGATACCATAGCGTGTAACTTCGTATTTTATCCCTTTCTCATTGGCATCCAGTTCAGACAGCCCCACATGAGCCACTTCAGGATCGATAAATGTCGCCCACGGAATCACGCTGTAATCCACCGCGAATTTTTTGACCATACCAAACAAGGCATTCACACTCGCATACCAGGCCTGATGCGCAGCGGTATGGGTAAATTGGTACGGTCCAGCCACGTCACCGCAGGCATAAATATTCTTTACCGAAGAACGCATATATTTGTCGGTCTCTATAGTGCCATTATTGCGAGTCCTTATACCCAGACCCTTTAGCCCCATATTTTCAGTATTCGCCCGACGCCCCACGGTTACCAGCACTTGATCAAAAGGAACTTTTACTTCGCCGCCGGCACCTTCACTACTAACACCTTGAGAACCGACACCTTCACAAATCAGGAATTTACCGGTTTCATCCTGCTCGACACGCACCGCCCTATGCCCGGTCAAACACTGCAATCCACCCCGCTCTAGCGATTGCTGCACCACTGCGCTGACATCTTCATCTTCCTTTATTAACAATCGATCAAGCATTTCGACGATGGTCACTTCGGAACCTAATCGCGCAAAAGCCTGCCCGAGTTCACAACCAATAGGTCCGCCACCCAACACCACAAACTTTTTGGGCAACTCGGTCAAAGACCATACGGAGTCAGAAGTCAGGTAACCGGCTTCTGCAAGCCCTTCTATCGGCGGTACAAAGGGACGAGCCCCGCTGGCAATAATAATGCTGCGCGCCGTTAACACCTCTCCATTGATCTCTACATGCCAGGGGGACGCGATTTTCGCCTCACCCAAAACACAGTCAACACCCAACCCGGTGTATCGCTCAACCGAATCATGGGGTTCTATCTCTGCTACTACGCGCTTCACCCGAGCCATCACTTGCTCAAATCGAGGTTGCACATCGACTTGCGCCAAACCAAATTCGGAGGCGCGCCGCATATATTCAGCGATCTTTGCCGAGCGGAGTATTGCCTTACTAGGCACACACCCCGTATTCAAGCAATCACCTCCCATCTTATCCCGCTCGATCAATATCACTTTTGCCTTAACCGCAGCGGCGATATAGCTACTAACCAGTCCAGCCGAACCGGCTCCGATGACAATCAAATTGGCGTCAAACGAACGCGGTTTCTTTAGTTTCGGATTTTGGCTCATCAATTTGCGCTCTTTCGTTTTCTAAGGTACTGGATTACCTTGCGCGCAATGAGTGGGAACAAGGCTAGCAATACAAATGCCCCGATCAATTGGGGATCAAGAATGCCAGACAAGGACTCAATCTCGCCAAGCCGGGTTCCGGCATTAACGTAAACTGCGGTGCCAGCCAACATCCCGAGCTGACTAACCCAATAAAATGTCCACGAACGAATGGGGGTTAGAGCCATTAAGATATTTATTAAAAAGAACGGAAACACTGGTACCAGACGAATCCCGAACAAATAAAAGGCGCCATCCTGTTCAACACCAGCATTGACCGATGCCAGCTGCTTTGCAAAACGGTTCTGCACCGCCTCCCTGGCAAGAAACCGGACGATCCAAAATGCCAGCAATGCCCCAAGAGAACTGGCGAAAGATGCCAGTACTGTACCTACAAACAGGCCAAACAAGGCGCCTGAACCCATAGTAAGCACAGCTGCGCCCGGTATGGAAAATACCGCAGATAAAAAATAGATCATAAAATATGCTGACAACACCAAAAGTGGCGACTCGGCATACCAAAGCTGAAAAATATCGCGCTGCTGCTTCAGATAGTCAAGGGTGAGGTAATCCCCCACATCGAATATAAAGGCAGCGGCGATAACCGCGATCAGCAAAAATATGACCACCAACTTCTGCTTCATAAAACCTCCTTTAAATTAGACATCTCGTAAATGACCCGACCACTTGCCTAACCATTGCGAGTAAATGCTAACCGTCTCGCTATATACAGCAAAATTTATTCGATGGATCGCTAGTCCTCTCAATATTGGCAGACCATATCTCCAAGCAGCTCAGATAATGCCAGTGAGGCGGTAAGGCCCGGCGACTCTATTCCATACAACGCGTAAATACCCGGACAATTCGTTTGTTCAGGCGTATGAATAATGAAGTCACCCGCATCTTCCCCCTCACCTACCACCTTGGGACGAATACCGGTATAACCCTCCTGCAGATCAGACGTCTTTAGTGGCGGGAAATATAGTTTTATCGCGGTAGAAAAATCGTCAATTACCGACCCATCGAACGAATAATCCAGACGGTTGATCCACTCAACATCAGGGCCAAACCTGAGCTGACCCGCCATATCCAGCGTGGCATGAATACCCAACCCCGCTTTGGATGCAATGGGGTAAACAAGGTGGTTAAACGGTGATTTTGCCGCATAGCTATAGTAACGCCCTCTCGCATAACGGGTCACCGGGATTGTACTGGAATCAACGCCAAGCTTGGCCGATACGTCGCTGGCATATAAGCCCGTCACATTTACCACCGTGTTTGCCAGTAGCTTGTAACCATCAAGCATTGTCAGCTCGGTACCCGCAGACGTTCCTTTGCCACTAGCCACCCCGGTTTTATAAACAATTTGGCCGTTATTCTTTTCAAATTCAGAAAGCAAAGAAAACATGAAACTGTGGCTATCAATAATTCCCGTATTCGGTGACCACAGCGCAGCAACTCCATGCACCTCGGGCTCCCGTTCTGCCAATTCAAGTGGGTCAAGCAACACCAAATCTTCCACCCCGTTTCGCTCTCCCTGTGCAAGATAAGCGCCTAATGTTTGCTCCTCGTCATGATCGGTTGCAACAATCAGCTTGCCAATTCGGCGACAGGGAATCGATCTGGTTTTACAGTATTCATATAACTTTAGCGCGCCTTGCACACAGGTTCGGGCTTTCACAGAGCTGTCCGCGTAGTAAATACCGGAATGTATTACTTCTGAATTTCGGCTGCTGGTTTCGGTTCCGAAAGAAATAGCTTTTTCTATCACCAACACGTCTCGACCACGCAAAGCAAGCTCCCGGGCAATCGCCAAACCGACTACTCCGGCACCTATAACAACCACATCCTGTTTATCCATTGGTCTAAGGTTGTCGTTCTTTAAGTGGATAAAAAACGGTGCAATAAAACCCGGTCAAAATCAGCAACTCTCCAACCAGGTGATGCCAACCCAGCGATTCGCCAAGAAAAACGGTACCGAGAATGGCTGCGAATATCGGAGCTAAATACATAAACATTGAGGTCACATTTGGGCCTAGTTTCTTCACGGCATTATTCCAAAAGTAAACGGCAATAATCGATGGAAAAATTCCAATATAAATCAGCGCCAGAGTATTTTTCTGCGTCAGCAAAAACCCTCCGTTAAGCTGCAGATCAATCAGGTAAAACGGGACTAGTAGTATCACTCCCATTAACATTTGCACCAACAGAAATGTGACCATCGGCAAATTACATTCCGAACGTTTAAGCAATACCGAATAAAGCGACCATAAACTGACCGCGAAAAGCATCCACAAATCCCCCCGGTTTACATCGAATGAAAGAAGTCGCGCAGGTTCGCCACCGGTAACCACAATTACGAACCCGGCAAGCGCCAGACCCAAACCAAACCACTGCACCCGTTTGGGTATAACACCCAGCAAAACCTGGGATAGAGCAAAAATCATCACCGGCGTTGTCGCGTTCACCAGGTTCAAATTCACCACCGTAGTGGTATGCAACGCCAAATAATTCAAACAATTGAATACGGTAATACTCAAAAATGATTGAAACAAAAGATACCAACGATACTGCAGAATAATCGATTTGTGCTGAATCAAGCCTCGCCAGGTAAATGGGGCGAACAAGCACACGGCGATCGTCCAGCGCCAAAAGTTCAATGCCAGCGGCGAAATATCCATATAAACAGATCGCCCAACAAAGGCATTCCCCGACCAAAATAAAACCGTTAATACAACACCAGCAATCGCTGCGTAATAACCATCTTTTCGATTAAATCTCAAAACTTCTCTCCGACATTTCTGCGTTCAGACACTTGCTCGCATCATTGTACCCCGTCAGCACTAGTTGGACAGTTTAAGGTGATTGTTTAAGAGAGAGTTTTCGTTCATCGTTAACCCAAGAGGAAACGATGATGACTTATTCTAAATCAACGAAACGCAGTGCTGAG
>JABJKL010000102.1 GCA_018660405.1 Pseudomonadota bacterium
ATTGCTGCACCGGGGAACGCTTACATTGGTTCAGGACACTACGCCAGCTTAATTACCTTCTTCGGCCTGCTTGGCTGCATTTTCCAGTCCCTTAAAAAACTCACCTGCTGCCCTGCCCATTTCTTCGGGGGTCATTTCCTCAAGATTTTCCAGCGCATTCGATTGGGCTTGGCTTAAGCCCGCGCGGAACTCTTCCATTTGATCTGTAATTTGGCGTGTGGCGTATTCCGCTCTTAATCCACCGATTACAAAAATTACGGCAAGAATCCCAAACACCAACTTCGAAGTTTGTTGGGTCCGGCCGTGTACTTCGGTGCTTTGAATAATTACTAGCCAGGTGCCCCAAAGCGTGCGAATAACGGTACCAAGATACGGGATCATCATGAGCACTGCGAAAGCGGGCATCAATGCGAACGAATAAGCAACGCATCGATAAGCGGTTTCATAATTCTCGGAGGAGCCCATTAATTTCCATATGATGAATAGAACTGCGGCGACAAAAAAACTGCCGATAAGTCCACCGATGGGGAACATAATAATGGCACCCAAACCTGCCATACCAAGTCCAGCAGGTGACAAGCCAATAATAGACAATGCGGCAAGTACAATGCCACCTCCAACTGCAGCGACTAATAAGAATATAATGGGTTCGCCATAGCCCCCGGTTTTAGGCATATTCCGATAGAACTCAACCGGGTTAGTGATGATCTGTTTGATTTGTGCAATAACCGTTCCAAGGCTGAAATTGCTAGATTCCGACATGTTTTCTTCCTCCGTTACGTACCTGGTTTATGATTGTTAGGCAAAAACATACTAACGAGTACTCCAACAACGTTGGTTTGATGGGTTCAGAGCTTACCAGAAGATTCAAGATAAGGCGCAGTCCGCAGGCAATGTCTGGACATTGGCAAGGGCTGTAACGCCATATTGGATCTTCTGGTAAGCTCCCTTCGGGCAAGCCGAGAAACCGTCGCCCGCGTTGTTGCACCTCTTGGCAAGGACTCGGCCATTCCCGGCGAGATGCGCCTGGCGGTCAACGGTTTCTCGGCTCGCTGAACCCATCAAACCAACGTTGTTGGAGTGCTAGATATTCGGCAAATAATTGTTGAGTTTTGCTTATTGCGCGCCCGCGAAACCAGCTTGTCGCCAGGCTTCGTATACGGTGATAGCCACCGAATTAGACAAGTTAAGACTGCGATTATTGGGCATCATCGGAATGCGTATGCGTTGGTTTTGCGGAACGCTGTTACGCACTTTTGCGGGCAAGCCTCTGGTTTCCGAGCCAAACAGGAAGATGTCACCTGGTTTGAACGATGGTTCGGAGTATGACGTAGTATGGTGGGTCGATACCGTAAATATTCTGCCAGATGGATCAGAGAAAGCGCCGGATAAAAAACGATCGTAGTTTTTATGAATGTTCACTTTTACCCAGTCGTGGTAATCGAGACCGGCGCGTCTTAATTTTTTTTCGTCCGGGCTGAACCCAAGCGGCTCAATCAAGTGTAACTGTGTTCCGGTATTCGCGCACAATCTGATGATGTTACCGGTATTGGGCGCAATTTCCGGCTCGTAGAGCACGACGTTAAACATACATAGTTAAATACAGGGAGTTAAATACATAGAGTTAAGCACACGGCGTATCAGAAAGGTTTGACGACCACCAGAATGACGATGGCGACCAATGCGAGCACGGGAAGTTCGTTAACTACGCGGTAAAATTTGTGCGAGCGAGTGTTTTTGTCCGCAGCGAACACTCCGATTGTTGCACCACACCAAAAATGGTAGGCAAGCAGAAGGGCAACCAGAGCAAGTTTCGCGTGTAGCCATCCGCCGCTAAAGCCGTAGTTCAACCAGAGATAAAGTCCGGAGACGATGGTCAAGACCATGCCGGGCATCATGATGCCTCGATAGAGTTTTCGCTCCATTATTTTAAAGCGGTCTTTACCGGCCTGATCGTCGGTCATTGAGTGGTAGACAAATAACCGGGGCAGATAAAAGATCCCCGCCATCCAGGTCACCATAAATATGATATGCAATGCTTTTGCCCAGAGCATAAGGTCGTGCCTCGAATTGTATGTTTAGAGCATTTTAGCCCAAGGGCACCTCTATTAACTGTCTTTTCCCTCGCACTTATGAAAAACACTCACTAGAAAATTCGATTTAATAAAAATACCCTTACGAAGTCCGTCCCCAATGTTTAAAGTCTGGCAAACCATCAAGTTGATGCAGCAAGTCGTCCATCGTATCCAGGTCTCGCAGTGGCTCCAGCATAGTCAGTGGGGACTGAGTCGAACGGGCAATTCCCAAAGTTTGTTGTAGAACCGAAGTGCTGCCCCAGTCGATATTCTCAAACAAAGCCGGTTTGGGCTTTTGCAAGCCCAACAAATAATAGCCTCCATCCGGAGTGGGCCCGATCACTTCGCGCCCACTGCGCAAAATATCCACTGCTTTCTGAAGGCGTGCGGTATTGCACTGCGGAATGTCGCTACCGATGACCAAACCTGGGCGTTGCCTGGCCGCAAATGCGTGAGCCATTCTGGCCCCCAGGTTTTCGCCAATTTGTTCGTAGATAGGCACTCCGTATTGCGACGCGAGCGCTGTAACTTTCTCGTGTGTGGGGTCAAGCGCAACCCAAAGTTCAGGATCAATGCCATCCACGGCGGCAACGTTCTGCAAAGTTTTCTCGCATAGCTCAAGCGATAACGTGGCTGCTTCGGCATGTGTCAAGGGCGGGCAGAAACGGGTTTTAACCTGACCAATGATCGGTGCTTTGGTAAACACGAGCACCCGAATTGCGGTGTTGATCATCAGCTCTCTGCCTGCTTATATTTGGCCGCCAATTCTGTTGGATTGACACCCTTCCAATAAGCAAAACGCAAATACCACATGGTCAATATCGTTTTTACGATACCGTGCTCTAGCCAACGCCGTGCACTGGTTGTTGCGATTGTTTTTAAGCACGCGGGTCTGTTGCCACGGGCTTTTAGTGCGTGGCACAGAGCAACCTCTTCCATGAGCGGAATATCCGGGTAGGTGCCGATTTGCTCGAACATCGAGCGCCGTATAAAAATGGCTTGATCTCCGGTGGCAATACCGCTCAGTTTTGACCGCAGATTGATCATTGTTGCCACGATTTTTAGCATCCAGTGTGGGCTATCCAACTGGATATTAAATCTGCCCCAATCTGCGTTTAACAGTGCGGCACGGATCTCCCTTCCAGCCCTTTTCGGTAGCACGGTATCTGCATGTAAAAAACAAATGAGCTCAGATTCACTGTGATCCGCGCCGTAGTTCATCTGCAAGGCTCGCCCCATGACCGTTTGTGCCAGCTGAAACCGGTTTGGATATTTAGCTTGTGTGATGGCAGTGGTGAGCTTTACAAGCGTGCCATCGGTGCTGCCACCATCGACGATTATAATCTGCTCTGCATCCTGTTCAGCAAGCTGAGCTACCAGGTTATTGGCGCGCAAAGCCTCATTGAGCACTGGCACAATGATGGCCAGGCTTGCCTGGCCATTTACCGATTCAGTTTTTACGTCTCGCACCGATGCGCAATCGCAGCGCGTTTAATTTAATAAAGCCTTCTGCGTCTGCCTGATTGTAAGCTCCGTCATCGTCTTCAAAGGTCGCGATTCGCTCGTCAAACAATGAATCGTTTGATTTGCGGCCAACGATACTTACCGAGCCTTTGTAGAGTTTCACGCGCACCGTACCGTTAACGTGCTGCTGCGAGGCGTCGATCATGGTTTGAAGCATTTCCCGCTCTGGGCTCCACCAGTAACCGTTGTAGATAATCTTGGCGTAGCGTGGCATTAATTCATCCCTAAGGTGCACCACTTCGCGGTCGAGCGTTAGAGACTCCATTGCACGATGTGCACGGAGCATAATGGTGCCCGCAGGTGTTTCGTAGCAACCGCGCGATTTCATACCAACATAGCGATTTTCCACAATATCGTCACGCCCTATACCGTGCGCGCCGCCGAGTTTGTTCAAATATCGCATCACATTTGCCGGGCTCTGTGTTTCGCCATTGATTGCGATAATGTCACCATTCTCAAATTCAAGTTCGAGATATTTCGCCTTATCGGGGGCCTGTTCTGGAGAGACCGTCCATCGCCACATATCGTTTTCGGCTTCGGCCCAGGGATCCTCCAGAATACCGCCTTCGTAAGAAATGTGCAGCAGGTTGGCATCCATTGAGTACAGTGACTTTCCATCGGCTTTTTTCTCGACGGAAATATTGTGCTCGTCTGCGTAGGCAAGCAGCTTGTCGCGAGAGCTCAGGTCCCATTCACGCCACGGTGCGATTATTTTGATGTCAGGGTTTAGCGCGTAGGCGCCGAGTTCAAAGCGCACCTGGTCATTGCCTTTGCCCGTAGCGCCATGAGAAATAGCATCGGCACCTGTTTCAGCCGCAATTTCTATTAGGCGCTTGGCGATAAGCGGGCGCGCGATGGATGTGCCAAGTCTATATTCACCTTCGTAGATCGCGTTCGCACGCATCATAGGGAATACAAAGTCTGCGGCAAATTCCTCGGTAAGGTCATCAATGAAGACATCGCTTGCACCCATCGCTTCGGCCTTGGCTCGCGCGGGTTCTACTTCTTCGCCTTGGCC
>JABJKL010000185.1 GCA_018660405.1 Pseudomonadota bacterium
AAGCGGCATATGGTTAATTCTTATGATTGCTTATGGAGAATTTGTGGCAACTGGTTTTGTATTCAAAAATTTTAGCCGCTCGTCAGTTTAAATGACTTAATAACGTTTGATGATCCAGTTTTATAGTGTGAGTTTCGTCTGTTGGAATTTCTATGTAGTTAAGATCTAAAATTTCCGCCAGGGATTTTTGAAAGACCACAACGCCCATATTCGAGGGCTGTATGAGGATGACTTTGCTTTTTCTGTTCATCCAGATTATGTTTGCAAATTCTGCACCCCTTACTCCAATAATTCCTTTGCAGTTCTGAAAAGCCTGAACTTGCTCAATGAAGCTATGCTTACCTGGTTCAAATATTTTTACAGGTATATTCTCATTTGTTAGATTGTTGACTGCGGTTTCAATACCAATAAGCTCTCGCCTTCCGGTTCCATAGGTAGGTATTTCGGACTCACCACCTCTTTCGTAAAACTTTGGCTGTTTAGAACGCTTTAATATCAGGAAACCATTAAAATCTGTTTTCCTCATCAAAGCAGTCTGCAAGCGATCTATTCTACTATTTATATCTCTTTTTACCTGCATCATCGTGTCAAGGAAATTTGGGTGATCTGTATGTTTGCCATCTATTTTGGCACTCATAAGCCACATATCCCATCGAGGAATTCTAAGTTTTATTGAGTAAGCACCCGTACCATATGCAGCTTTCTGAACTATTTCGTAGTCAAGTTCATACAGCGTTAGTACTTCGCTAAGTATCTTATCCATGACAGGTCCACATGACCTGAAGTGAAAGCTTGTTTGTGCGTTCCCCAAGTTTGTGCTTGATTCAATATTATTAATCTCAAAAAGCGAAGGTAATAGATACCCGTGCATAAAATGGAAATAATGCTCAGGAGAGCCGCCTCCGCAGGCATCAAATTCCAAATAATATTTAATTAACACTTTATAGATTTTAAGCAGTCAGCCGAACCAGAATGCCAGGTCAGCCCTATACTATCTGTAGCACGAATCTGTAGCACGAATCGGGACCACCTCATGCTCGAAATTCTCAAGGCAATTTGCGTTCACTTCAAAGTAAACTAATGCAATTGAATTTGCCAAATTTTATGTAGGTGGGTGGTTTTTTGTTTCTAACGAAACTATAACGCTCAGTGACAATGGGTGTATATCAAAATCAAATATCAGTAATATCTCTGGTAAGTTCTGGATCCGGTGTGACCCGCACCTCATTTTTTTAAATATAAAGGTAGTTCATGAGTAACGAATTAAAAACCCCTCAAGAGCTGTTTGACATCAGTGGCAAGGTGGCTGTTATCACGGGTGCTCTCGGCGCGTTTGGTAGCGTTGCTACACGGACGCTTTCGAAAGCTGGCTGTAAGCTGGTTATTGCGGATGACAAGCAAGATGCGTTAGATGAGCTGGCCTCAGAGCTCAAGCAGGACGGTGGTGATGTTCAGGTCGCGCCCAAATGGCCGAACTCTACTCAAAATTGTGCAGCCATTGTTGATGCCGCTGTTACCGCTTATGGTCGTCTGGATATTCTGGTAGTGGCTTCGGGCACGATGGATGTCGACCCTATTGTTGATATGGAGGTTAATCGCTTTGAGGACGTGATGCGTGTCAACGTGACTGACTCCTGGATGATGAGCCAGGCTGCTGGCCGCCAAATGATTGCTCAGGCCAGGGAAGGTAAAGGCAGTGGTGGCAAAGTGGTATTGGTCTCCTCTGCACGCGGATTATTAGGGCACCCAGCCGGGTACTCGGCCTATTGCAGCTCCAAGCATGCGGTAAACGGCATTGTAAAAGCGCTGGGCTGCGAATGGGGTAAAGACGGCATCACCATTAACGCCCTCGCTCCAACGGTTTTCCGTTCTGGCCAAACCAGCTGGATGTTTGAAGATGGTGAGCTGGCTACTGCGACCCGCGAAAGTATTTTATCGCGCATTCCCGCAGGAAGGCTGGGAGAACCAGAAGACCTTGCGGGGCCGTTGTTATTTTTGGTCTCACCTGCGTCAGATTTTCATACGGGGCATACTCTTTATCCTGACGGTGGTTATACCGCAGGCTGATTACGCAAACTATGTTGAAGGAGCGCTAGGGCTCCCCAATATCCCTTACCCCAAGGGCATAATCAATCACCCTCGATACCAACACATCGGTCGAACAATAAAACGGCACTGCCAATCGTTCTGCATCAAGCACGAGCGGGATTTCCGTGCACCCTGCCAGCAAAATTTCTGCGCCCTGCTCGACCAGCTCATTGGCCAGATGTTCCATCGTTGCGCTTGACTGCTTACCCGTCTCACCTGCTTTAATCTGATAAACCAGCTCCATAAACTGCTCAAGGTGTTGCTGGTCCCACACCTTTACGGGATAAGCAGATTTGCGCAAGGCATTTTGGTATAGCTGGGCATTCAGACATCCTTCCGCAGCCATTACACCCACTGCCGGTTTCCCGGTCGTGTTCTCATTTAGCTCATCGACAACTTCATCAATGATGCTGACGAACGGGATGGAAAGGCTACCTGCAATCGCGCCTTGATAGGCGTGTGCAGTATTGCAAACCATCACCACGAAATCTGCCCCGCTGCGTTCAAGATTTGCTGCCATCTCCAGCAAATACGGCGTTACATCCTCTCCTGAACCATCAATCGATGCGTGTCTATTCGGCACTTTGGGATTATGATCGATTAACAATCGCAAGTGACCCTGATCTGCTCGCGCATCGGTACGCTGTAACACTTTTGTCATAAAATCCAGTGTCGCTTCTGGGCCCATTCCCCCCATGATCCCAGGCACGAGTCTTTGTTTTTGGCTGCTCATTAATCAATCAGGTCAAACTAAAGCGCTATTTTGAACCAGTCCCAGGTCATGAGCAAGAAAGTCATCAGCAAGAATCTCGATCAACTTCCCGACAAGCTGTTGGTAATACCACCGATGCTTCTCCTATAATGCTCGTTTGCTTCTAATCATTAAAACTTCACTATGCATTTATCCCGTTTTTCAAGATTACACTTCGCGCACTTACCCACTCCGCTGGAACCCATGCCCGCATTGAGTAAAGAACTGGGGGGACCCAATCTTTGGATTAAAAGGGATGACTGCACAGGTCTTGCGGGGGGTGGCAATAAAACCCGCAAACTGGAGTTTTTGATAGCCGACGCATTAGACCAAAATGCCGACACAATCATTACTCAAGGGGCGACTCAATCAAATCATGCACGACAAACCGCGGCGATCGCTGCCAAACTGGGATTGAAATGTCACCTGCTGCTGGAAGACCGAACCGGCAGCGACAAAGTTGACTACAACTACAATGGCAATGTAATGCTGGATCAACTGCTGGGCGCAAGTTTAATTAAAGTACCCGCAGACACCGACATGGATGTCGCGATGAAATCGCTGGCAGACGATCTTGGTTCTGAAGGTAAAAAACCCTACATTATCCCCGGTGGTGGCTCGAACAAAATCGGCGCACTGGGCTACGTTAACGCAGCTCTGGAGCTGGTACACCAGGCGAATAGCCAGAGTTTAAAAATAGACCACATCGTTCATGCTACTGGCAGTGCCGGCACGCAGGCAGGATTGGTGACCGGTTTAATGGCAATGAATAGCCAAATTCCGGTGCTGGGAATCGGCGTTCGCGCAGTCAAAGAAAAACAAGAAGGCAATGTGTTTGCGCTTGCTGAACGCACCGCGGATTACATAGGTGCGCCGGGCGTGGTTAAACGCGAAGATATCGTCGCCAATTGCGATTATGTTGGCGATGGCTATGGTATTCCTACCGACGGCATGCGCGAGGCCGTGACGATGTTGGCTCGTTCTGAGGCCATCCTGCTTGACCCGGTGTATTCAGGTAAAGGGATGGCCGGCCTGATTGATTTAATACGCAACAAGGAATTTGCTGACGATGCGAATGTTGTGTTCTTGCACACGGGTGGCGCGCAGGGTTTGTTTGGTTACCGAGAGGCGTTTAATTTTCCCGCCTACGACTAGTAGTCCTTCAATACTTTCAAAACTAATCTGCCAAAGCCCATAAATGACTGAACCAGCGAAAAACCGATCACGCTCCCTGTTTGAACCTTGGCGCAGGCTAGATTTTTGGAAGAAAGTGGTTATCGGTATGCTGCTCGGGGCGCTTGTCGGTGCCTTTCTTGGCGAGAAGGCTCAGGTTTTCGAACCGTTTGGCAATCTATTTATCAATGCTATCAAAATGTTGATCGTTCCATTGGTGTTTTGCTCGCTAATTGCTGGCATAACATCGATGCGCGATACAACAAAACTGAGCCGAATCGGCGGCAAGGCGATTGCGATCTACCTGATGACGACTGGCATAGCAGTAACTCTGGGGCTGACTTTTGGCGCTTATTTCGCACCTGGTGAGGGTATGCAAATGGCCATTGTGAGCGACATGGCGGCCAGTTCGCGCGAAGCCCCTTCGTTTATCGACATGATTATGGGCCTGATTCCCGCCAATCCGATCGCGGCCATGGCCAATGGCAATCTATTACAAATCATCGTATTCGCCGTTGGGTTAGGCATATCGTTGAGCCTGATTGGCGACAAAGGCAAACCGGCAATCGAAGCTATTAGTTCGTTTGCCGAAGCCATGTACCGTTTTACCGGCATCGTGATGAGCTTCGCCCCCTACGGCATCTTTGCACTCATGGCATGGCTCACCGGCCAGTATGGCCTGGAACTACTGCTCGATATGATCAAAGTGATTGGCGTGGTTTACGCAGCATTATTAGTACAGGTGTTAATCGTGATGACACTGGCGATTAAATGGGTAGCCAAACTGAACCCGGCACGATTTCTAAAAGGTATTCTTGAAGCCGCAACGGTTTCATTTACCACCGCAAGCAGTTCTGCTACTTTGCCCATAAGCATGAAGTGTGCGAGCGAAAACCTGGGCATTTCTCGCGAGATATCGAGCTTCAGCTTGCCGCTGGGTGCAACTCTGAATATGGACGGCGCTGCGATTTACCTGGGCGTTTGTACTTTATTTTTGGCCCAAGCCTACGGCATAGCACTCGGCACCGCTGATTACGTTGCAATCGTGGTGATGTCCATGTTGGCCTCGATCGGCTCGGCAGGCGTACCGGGCTCAGCTCTGGTCATGATGTCATTGGTGCTGACGACCGCCGGATTGCCCATTGAAGGTTTAGCCATTATCGCGGGTATTGATCGAATTCTGGATATGGGTCGTACTTGCGTGAATGTGTGCGGTGATTTAATGGCGACCACTTTGATCGCAAAAAGCGAAAATGAAATCGACTTGAAAGTGTACAACAACCCGGATAATTACTAATTGATAACTACTAATCGTCAATTATTAAGGCAAAAACCTGCTGGTCGAATCCACGTCACAATCGAATCGAGACAACTCCATACGGGGCGAATAAATCATTTCTCGCGAGTGAAGTAACGGCTCCGCCAGATATTCGGGATCTTCAAGCATAAACTCAAAAGTGGCACCGGCTCCGTCATTAATTAACTGAAACCGTTCGATAACGTGCTTTCCTGCGCCCGAAGGCACGCCTATCTGATAGGGTGATCGATGGTCAGCAAAGTTGTGCGTATCCACAATCAATACGTCATCCTCCCATCGACCGATCGAATGGCCTGCTGTAAACCGTTCGCTCGGGTTGGGATGGCTGCGACCATCCATGTAGACAGTACGCAAATCGTCGAAGTACTCGGAGTGAAGCGTCATTGTTTGTTGTTCATTCTGAAACGTGATCTCTAACGGATAAATCACCGACGACAGAATCATTCCAGGTGTTGGCCGGCCAATACAGGTTGATTCCGGATTTTCGTCCGATAGTTCTATAAACGTAGCTTGAGCGGATTTCCCTTTTTCCGTAAGAACCATTTCAGCTCTGAAGAACCCATCAAATCCACCGGGGTAGTCAACAAGCTTTTCCCCATCCGCCAGCCATATACCTTCAAGCGAATCTGCGCGAAACTCCGTTGCCGCTCTTTCTAACCTCGGCTCGCCGGAGGCACTGTAGAACGAGCTGCTCAGGCGAGTACCATCAACCTTCTCGATCGAATCCAGCAATCCGTAGGGTCTCCCGTTCTGAGCCGGATGCGCCACTATCGTGACGCGTTCTCCTGGAGTTAACGATTCGCGTGTCCAACCCATGCGAGAAACCGTGATTGTCGAACTCGTTTGCAGCGCCCATTCCACGGGTTCCCCGTTGTCGTCGAGCGTCTCAACGCCAATATAAACGTGTGGATTGCGCCAGCTGTATTCGGTGACGGTACCCTCGAAAGTAACGAAAGATCTCATATCCAGGCCGGCATCGCTATGGTGCGCAAACCCCTTGGACATCATCAATAAGCCGATAATGCCAAGGGTAATCATGGAATATTTCATAATATGTTTGAATTGGAATAAAACTTTACAATTAAATTTCGAAAGCTGAGATCAATCCTGATTACCAGCTTAATAGCGAAGAGCGGTAATTTACTGATTTACCGCGCCCCCTGCCCCTAGGGTGCCAAGTCCTCATAGGGTCCATCTGCATGGACTGCGCGACCATCGACAAGGGTTAGCAGTGACGTCAACCCGGCGATGTCATCGACCGGCATAGCCATATAATCCTCTGACAATACCGCGATATCAGCCATTTTTCCAACCTCTATCGAACCGCGGTCATCCTCGGCAAATTGCAGCCAGGCACCATTATAAGTATATAACCTCAGTGCCTGGGTTCGGCTCGGAATTTCTTCAGGGCCGCGTGTTATTTCCCTACTGATTAATTTGCCATCAAGCAACCAGCGAATGGCAATCCAGGGATTATAGGGCCCCACCGCCAGCGCATCAGTACCACCGCCGACCAATAAACCCAGGTCTAATGCGGTTTTTATCGGTGGCGCCGAGCGAGCACGGTCTTCTCCCAATAACTCAACCAGGGCCTCACCGCCCGTATATAGTCTGCTCTGTAAACCGAAACTTACGCCCAGTGCCTTCATACGTTCCAGCGTACTCACTGAAGCCGCATCTATGTGAAGAATCGACCAACGCAGATCAGCGATCGGTGTTTCCGCATTGACTTCATCCAATACATCGAGAATTTGTTGTGCACTTGAATCCGATGCGGCATGAATTTCCATTCCGTAACCATTTTCGGCGATCCAGCCGAAAGCTGTACGCAGTGCCGCCTTGGCCTCACTGGATGGATTAAATTGCATTCCGGCTCGCGATCCGTCATGCATCTCCCAAATAATCACTTCACCAAAACCATTAAAGCGCAGCCAGTCATCGCCAAAGCCTTGTGGTACCAGCTGAGTCAGATTCTTGAGATCGTCCAATTCCTGGCCCCGCTTTTGGGACATCAGATGATAAGCAACCCGCATAGTCATCTCACCATCCTGCCAAATACGCAACAGTGGCTTATAGTGCTCGGGCATTTGCCCACCACCACCGCCATCGGAAAAAGAGGTCATACCGAGCCGATTCAGCTCCGCCATAAGCTCCTTGGTGCCATCCACCTGAGTAGCAAAATCTGGTTTCGGTAACGCGCTGAGAAGCGCGTGAAAGACCAGAATATTGCCATCGATCTCTCCGGTTGGATTGCCATCGGCATCGCGACGCAGGACGCCAACCGGCGGTACGTCGGCATCATTGGCGATATTCATAGCCGTCATTGCCGCCGCGTTGAGAATGGCAGTGTCGTACAGGTATTGCACATAGATCGGATGATTACCTGCCGCTTCAGTCACTTCGGCAGCGCTTGGCAATCGCTGATCGTCGAATTGTAGTTTATGCCAACCACCCGCAACTATAAGCCACTCACCGTCTGGGGTGTTTGAGGCGGCTGTACGAACAAGCTCCAGAGCACCCTCAAGTGTCGACTCATTAGCCCAGCTGATCTCGCGCCCCCACGTCAGACCCGCTCGAATAATGTGAATATGGCTATCGGTAAGACCAGGGACCACGGTACGGCCTTCCAACTCGATGACCCTCGTATTGTCACCAGACAGTGCGCGGATTTGGTCCGTACTGCCAACCGCTGAAATACGATTACCAGTGATGGCGATGGCCTCTGCAGTGCTGTCGGTCGCGTCGACCGTTAATATCGTACCGCCAACAAGCACCATATCAGGCCCGGTGACGGGATTTGATACTGCTGCTGGAGTCAGTGTAGATGTGTTCGCGCTTTCCTGCTCACTACAGGCGGCAAAGGTTAGTGCTGTCGTTATTACTGCCGTTATTGCTGCTATTCGGCGCAAAAATCTCTTCATTCCAAAATCCCATATTGCTGTTACTGAATCAGACAAGAAAGTATAAAACAAATATTCGTGCGTTTTAAATACATTTACCAAGATACATGAAGGCTGAAAAATACAGTTTTTGAAGCAATAAGTGAGCATATGCTGCGTGGTTCAGCCATGTTTTTTAGAGAATATTCAATACCTCTCCGTGACATAGGCGCGATGCTTCATTATAATCCGGTCCCCTTTTTCCATAGGGTGTGGAAAGCGGAATGGAATACTGGAAAGGAATAAGCTGGCGGCTTTAAGCCCTCCTGGCATATTTTCGAGCCCGCATGGGTTATACCGGGACGACTAAATAATAATATTAGCAGAATGATTTCAGAATGAAGCAAGCTTCAGAACAACAAGGGTTATATGACCCACAAACCGAACACGATGCCTGTGGCGTTGGGTTTGTGGTTAATATGAAGGGGCAAAAGTCTCACCAGATTGTTGATGACGCCTTAACCATTCTTAAAAACCTGTTACATCGTGGCGCTTGCGGGTGCGAAGAAAATACCGGCGATGGCGTGGGCATTCTGATCCAAAAGCCGCATAAGTTTTTTGCCCGTGTTTGCAAAAACATCAATATCGAATTACCAGACGCCGATAGCTATGGCGCAGGCCTGGTCTTTTTGCCGGTCGATCGAAAACAATCAACGCATTGCCAGAACGCTTTTGAACAGATCATCGAAGAAGAAGGCCAACGTTTATTGGGCTGGCGTGATGTGCCGACCGATGATTCATCATTGGGTCCATCGGCGAAAGAAAGTGAGCCTGCTTTCAAACAAATTTTTATAGGCAAGAATGACAAGCTCGATGCAGCAGCGTTTGAGCGCAAACTTTATGTTATTCGTAAGCGTGTCGAGCATGCAATTTGGAATTCAGACCTGTCGGAATTAAACCTGTTTTACATTCCGTCGTTGTCATACCGCACCTTTCTGTACAAAGGGATGTTAACCGGTACCCAGCTCGAGCCAATGTTTCCGGATATCTGTGACCCTGATGTTGAATCCTCATTGGCGTTGGTGCATCAGCGCTTTTCGACCAACACCTTTCCCGAATGGCGATTGGCACAACCTTTCCGATATATCGCCCACAATGGTGAGATTAATACCGTCCGTGGCAACAGTAACTGGATGCGTGCGCGTGAATCATTGTGTGGGTCCGATTTGTTTGGCGATGATCTGGAAAAACTTTATCCAATCGTTATTGAAGGCGGTAGTGATTCGGCAATTTTTGATAATGTAATGGAGTTCCTGCACATGGCGGGCCGGCCTTTACCGCATGCCGTGTTAATGATGATCCCGGAAGCCTGGTCAGGCCATGAAACCATGGATGAAGAGCGCAAGGCTTTTTACGAATACCATGCCTGTTTGATGGAACCCTGGGATGGCCCGGCTTCAATTGCGTTTACCGACGGTGAAGTGATCGGCGCGGTATTGGATCGCAATGGTTTGCGACCTTCGCGTTATTACGTCACCACCGATGATACGGTCATTATGGCGTCGGAAGTCGGTGTGCTGGATGTTGCTCCTGAAAATATCAAGAAAAAAGGTCGGCTGCATCCGGGCCGTATTTTTATGGTCGACACCAAGCAAGGGCGCATCATAGGTGATGAAGAGCTAAAGCGGCAATTTATTGATGAACATCCTTATGGCGACTGGTTAAAATAACACCTGATGCCCGTCGAAAAATTACCGCAGCCCAAACAAATCCACGGTTCCGATCCCGAAACCTTGTTACAACGTCAACAAGCTTTCGGGTACACCCATGAAGATCTAAAAATTTTGATGGCACCCATGGCGGCGAAGGGTATCGAGCCAACCGGTTCAATGGGTACCGATACAGCACTGGCGGTATTGTCAAATCGCTCGCGCTTGCTGTATGACTATTTTAAGCAGTTGTTCGCACAGGTGACCAATCCCCCGCTGGATGGCATTCGTGAAGAACTGGTTACACAGGTAGCCATCACCGTGGGTCCAGAAGGCAATCTGTTACAGCCCACCGCAAAGAGTTGCCGCCGTATCAAGCTTAATTCACCCATTTTGACCAATGAAGAACTGGCAAAAATCCGTGACGTTAATCTACCGGGCTTCAAAACCCGAACGATCCCCATTCTGTATCCAGTTGCTGAAGGCGGTGCTGGACTCGACCAAGCATTGGAAGAAGTTTGTGCTGCCGTCGACAAGGCGATTGCAGACGACCATAGTTATATTATTCTTTCTGATCGCGGGGTCGACCAGCATAAAACAGCTATCCCGGCGTTGCTGGCGGCAGCCAGTGTGCACCATCATTTGATCCGCAACGGCCAGCGTACACGCGTCGGTTTAATCCTTGAATCCGGCGAACCAAGGGAAATACATCACTTTGCTGTACTGCTGGGCTATGGCATGGGCGCCGTTAATCCTTACCTCGCGTTTGAATCTCTAGGCGATTTAATCGGCAAGGGCAGCTTGCCAGAGATGGAACACCAGAAGGCAGTCGATAATTACATCAAGGCGACAAATAAAGGCCTGACCAAGATTATGGCGAAGATGGGCATCTCTACGGTTCAGTCCTACTGTGGTGCGCAGGTGTTCGAAGCGATTGGTTTAGATAAAGCCTTTGTCGATAAGTATTTCACCTGGACGGCTTCTCGTATTGGTGGGATTGGTTTGGACACAGTCGCGCAAGAAATGAGCCTGCGTCATCACGATGCGTTCCCCGAGCGGTTGGTGAATAAACCTGACCTGGAATGGGGTGGAGAATACCAGTGGCGGCGTGATGGCGAATATCATTTATTTAATCCTGACACCGTTTTCAAACTGCAACACGCTACGCGCACTGGGCAATATAGAATCTTTAAGGAATACACCAATCTGGTGGATGATCAGAATCAAAACCTGGCTACCCTGCGTGGCATGTTTGAATTCAAGAATAACCCTATACCTCTGAAAGAAGTCGAGCCCATAGAAAATATTATGAAGCGCTTTTCAACCGGCGCGATGTCTTATGGCTCGATCAGTAAAGAAGCACACGAAACCCTGGCCATCGCGATGAACCGTATTGGAGGTAAATCCAATACCGGCGAAGGTGGTGAGGACCCGGATCGTTTTACCGCGGATGAAAATGGCGACTTGAGGCGAAGCTCTATCAAGCAGGTCGCTTCGGGTCGTTTTGGTGTGACCAGCGAATATCTCGCTAATGCCGATGATATCCAAATCAAAATGGCACAGGGTGCCAAGCCGGGAGAAGGCGGACAGCTGCCAGGGCCCAAAGTGTATCCGTGGATTGCCGAAGTTAGGCATTCAACACCATGGGTAGAATTAATATCACCGCCGCCTCACCATGACATCTATTCAATTGAGGATTTGGCGCAGCTTATTTATGACCTAAAGAATTCCAATCCAAAAGCGCGTATTCACGTAAAACTGGTGGCCGAAGTCGGTGTTGGAACGGTTGCCGCAGGTGTCGCCAAATGCCATTCCGATGTGGTGCTGATTTCCGGTTACGATGGTGGCACCGGCGCGTCACCGATTAGTTCGTTAAAGCACGCAGGATTGCCGTGGGAGTTGGGTGTTGCTGAAACCCAACAGGTACTTGTTAAAAATGGCTTGCGCGATCGCATCGTGGTGCAAGCCGATGGTCAGTTAAAAACTGGACGCGACGTCGCTATCGCCGCCCTGTTAGGCGCAGAAGAGTTCGGTTTTGCAACCGCACCGCTGGTGGTTATGGGCTGCATCATGATGCGAGTTTGCCATTTAAATACTTGCCCGGTAGGTGTCGCGACACAAAATCCGGAATTAATTAAAAAGTTCAGTGGTCAGCCAGAGTTCGTCGAAAACTTCTTTAAATATGTTGCCGAAGAAGTGCGTGAATATATGGCACAACTCGGTTTTAGAACACTTAACGAGATGATTGGCCAGGTCGATAAACTGGATACCAAAAAAGCAGTCGATCACTGGAAGGCCCAAGGCCTCGATTTCGCAAATATTTTGTATAAAGCAGAACCGCATCCCGGGGATGAGCTTTATTGTGTTAATGAGCAGGATCATGGTCTGGAAAAATCACTGGATGTAACCCAATTGGTACCGCTCTGCAAAGACGCGCTGGAAGATCGGAAGAAAGTGGATATTATATTGCCGATCAGAAATACCGATCGCACCACCGGCACCATCCTCGGTTACCACATTACCAAACGCTATGGTGGAGCAGGGCTGCCGCAAGATACGATTAATGTCCATTTTAATGGCTCCGCCGGAATGAGTTTTGGCGCCTTTGCGCCCAAGGGCGTAACCCTCACACTGGAAGGCGACGCCAACGATTATATTGGCAAGGGGCTTTCTGGTGGCAAGATTATTGTCTATCCACCCCGCCACTCCTCCTTTGTCGCCGAAGAAAATATACTGGTGGGCAATGTTGTGCTCTACGGCGCCACCAAAGGGGAAGCTTACTTTCGTGGCCTTGCTGGCGAACGTTTTTGTGTGCGTAATAGCGGTGTAAACACGGTGGTTGAGGGCGTAGGCGACCACGGTTGCGAATACATGACCGGCGGCTGCGTGGTGATCATTGGCAAGACCGGGCGTAATTTCGCCGCCGGTATGTCTGGTGGTATTGCCTATGTGCTTGATGAAGAAGGCGACTTCGAGATTCACTGCAACAAGGGCATGGTCGAACTCGAAGCGATGGAGGCCGACGAAGATATCGAACAAGTAAAATCCCTGCTAAATAAGCATCTTCAATACACGCAAAGCACCGTTGCCGAAAAAATACTGGGCGACTGGAATTCATATCGGGGCAAGTTTGTAAAAATAATGCCGATCGAATACAAGCGTGTGCTCGATGCAATAAAACGCGGTAAGGAGAACGGACTCAGCGAAGAAGAAGCCGTTATGGAGGCAGCACATGGGTAACCCAACTGGCTTTCTCGATCATGGCAGAGCCAAGCAAGCTTATCGTCCAATAGAAGAACGCAAGAAAGATTGGAGACAGGTCATGCAAGAGTGGCCGGCAGAACCACTAAAAAAGCAGGCCTCACGCTGTATGGATTGCGGCATTCCGTTTTGTCATCAGGGTTGCCCGCTGGGCAATCTGATTCCGGACTGGAATGATCTGGTTTATCGTGATCAATGGGAAGACGCTATCAAGCGTTTGCATGCGACCAATAATTTCCCCGAATTTACCGGTACCTTATGCCCGGCACCGTGTGAAGGAGCCTGTGTACTGGGTATTAATGATGACCCGGTCACCATTAAAGCGGTCGAACTATCGATTATTGACAAGGCCTGGGAAAATGGCTGGATCAAACCTCAATTGGCAGAACACAAAACCGGCAAAACAATCGGTGTGGTGGGTTCCGGGCCAGCAGGTATGGCTGTCGCGCAGCAACTGGCCCGTGCCGGGCATGACGTCACATTGTACGAACGTGATGATCGTATCGGCGGTTTAATGCGCTACGGTATTCCTGAATTCAAGATGGAAAAGAGTCGGCTTGACCGACGAATGGAGCAGATGGAGGCCGAGGGTGTGATCTTTAAGCCCAACAGCCATATCGGTATCGATATCGATGCCAATGAGCTGAGCAAAGAAGTCGATGCTTTAATACTGACTGGCGGTGCCTGTGCGCGCCGTGATCTACCCATCCCCGGGCGCGAACTGAAAGGCGTCTATCAGGCAATGGATTACCTGCCGCAGTCAAACCGCATTTGCATGGGCGACAACGTGCCGGAAGATGAACTGATTGATGCCAAAGGCAAGCATGTCGTCATTATTGGCGGCGGCGATACCGGTGCCGATTGCATAGGAACGGCGCATCGCCAAGGTGCTGCATCAATCATCTCTCTCGAAATTATGCCGCGCCCCCCAGAAGCGCGCGCCGCCGATAACCCCTGGCCACAATGGCCATTTGTCTTGCGTACCACCTCTGCGCATGAAGAAGGTGGCGAACGTCTGTTTGCGGTTCAAACTAACCAGTTTGTTGGCGACGATGCCGGCAACCTGAAAGAACTCGAATTGGTCAAAGTCGAAATAGAACGTAATGCAGGGAGCGTTTGCTTTAATGAAGTTCCAAACAGTCGTAAAACATTAAAATGTGATCTGGCGTTTCTGGCAATGGGCTTCACCGGATCAGAAAAGCCCGGCATGCTGGAGCAGCTTGGTGTGAAATTTACCGACCGCAATAACGTCTGGCGTGACCGCAACTGGATGACCAATGTTGACGGCGTGTTTACCGCGGGTGATATGCAGCATGGTCAGAGCTTGATTGTTTGGGCGATAGCCGAAGGACGTTCGGCCGCTGCCAGTGTTGATAAATATTTG
>JABJKL010000028.1 GCA_018660405.1 Pseudomonadota bacterium
CCATTGCCCAAAACGATCTTGCAGGTGCTCTATAGGGTTTGCGCCCAAACCACCGATTAGCTCACTGAACAGACCGACAGCGCGCGCGCCCGCCAGCAATAACGGTATCAGGCAAATAAAGAACACAAGGGGTTTGACGATACGACGAACGGTTTTTATCGGCAGCCGACGTAGCCAATTAGCCCCTGAAGCGCTGGCAGTTTGTTGCATGATTCTCGGGGTTGCGGTCTACCTAGAAATTACGTCTGAGATCGAGTCCACTATATAAATCAGCCACCTGATCGGCATAGCCATTAAAGGGCAGGGTGTCTATTCTTGACGCGAACAATCCAGTGCCAATGGCGCGCTCCCGCGCCTGGCTCCAGCGCGGATGACTAACCGCCGGGTTCACGTTGGCGTAAAAACCATATTCCCGCGCTGCTGAGATGTTCCAGGAAGTTTCTGGTTGCTGTTCCGTAAAGTGAATTTTGACAATCGACTTTATGCCCTTGAAACCGTACTTCCACGGTACGATCAATCTAATCGGTGCACCATTCTGATTCGGTAGAACTTCGCCATACAGACCAACCGCCAAAATAGTGAGTGGGTGCATCGCTTCGGCTATCGTGAGTCCCTCGCGGTAAGGCCACTGCAAAACCCGGGAGCGTTGTCCGGGCATCCGTGACGGGTCATGCAAAGTTTCGAATGCAACGTATTTGGCACTCGAAAGCGGCTTGTGGCGTTTGATAATATCAGCGAGTGGAATGCCAACCCACGGGATGACCATCGACCAGGCCTCGACACATCTGAATCGATAGATGCGTTCTTCCAGTGTATGTGGGCTGATGAAATCCTCCAGGTTGAAGGTGCCTGTTTCTTCTGCTTCGCCAGTAATTTCCAACGACCAGGGTCGGGGTTCAAATTCCTGTGCATTTCGTACAGGGTCATCTTTACCGGTACCGAACTCGTAAAAATTATTGTAACTGGTAATGTCTTCGTAGGAATTTGGAGCGGTGTCGGTCGACAGTGGGCTTTTATTCACGCCGTCAAGCTTGGTCCCTCGTTGGTTTGGCAGTGTGGCAGAACTGGCAGGAAACGCGACTGCGGCAGCCGCAGCAGCGGAAGTACGAAGTAGTTCGCGGCGATTTAGATACGCGCTACGCGGCGTTATCTCAGAAGATAGTATCTTTATGTCCTTAAGTATTTTTTTTCGATAAGTCATTCAAAACCTCCTGAGGGTGTGAATTCGACATCCTCCGCCATGAGGACGGCGGGGCACCTGAATGCGACTGTATTATACGAACGTAGTGATCGCCTAGCGTATGAAGTTTATTTCATAACCAACTCGGGCCTTGCAATGTTTTGAGTATGAAGCGAGTGAATAACTCGAAACTCATAAAACCGGTAAACATGAAGCCCCAGATTGCGCCTGTAAGGTGCGCCATGTGCCCAATATTATCGTTTGCTTGTTTGTCTTTATGCCATGAATAAAACAAGTAGCCAACGCCCGCCAATATTTGCGGAATCGCTATGACACCCCATAAATACAAATTCTGCCAGGGCTCAAAAATAATCACTCCAAACACCACTGCCGACACACCACCAGAAGCGCCTAATGCTGAATAACGTGGGTTTTCCCGATGCCGTAGATAACTTGGAATAGACGACACGACGATACCACCAAAATACAAAATCAAATATTTTTGCGCGGCAAAATCTCCCAAATAATTGGGATAAAAATACGTCTCCAAGGCATTCCCAAATGACCACAGTACAAACATATTGATAATAAGATGGGTCAAATCTGCATGGATAAACCCGGAACTTAAGAATCGATACCACTGATGATTTGCTTTAATGGATACCGGATGGAAGGCCAGAAAGGATTTGCCCACCTGGTTTTGCATCAGCATAAAAGAAATTACGCAGGTAACGCCAACGATGACATCGGTCATGCTTAGTGCGGCTGAATTCATGAATAGACTAGTGCTCCTTCAAGTAGAGACCATTGCCAGGTTAAATATACCGTGTTTGTTTGAGCAGGGGGTGCGTCGTTCGGTTTAATCCTGTTGATTAGTGCATCTAACTGTGTGTTTCGCCATTTATTCGTAGTGGGTCCATAACCTGAGAACCTTGATAGCATTTTCTTTTTCCAGGATTTGATAGACGAGTCGATGCTGAATATTAATGCGTCTTGAGTAGGCTCCCGATAAATCACCTACCAGTTTTTCGACGGGAGGTGGGTTTTGATAAGGATCTTGCTCAATGATATTGAGTAGTTCCTGGGCTTTATTTCTCAACCCTGACGATGCCAGCTTTTTGGCATCTTTCTGGGCTTGTTTTGTGTAATAAAGTTGCCACATTACCAGTCCAAATTTTGATCGCTATCATTCAGGCTTTCTGCCATTCCATCTCGGATGGACTCTCTCATACCGGGAACTGACAAGAGGTGTAAGGTTTCATTGATAGCTGTCCAATCCTCTTCCGAGAGAAGAACCGCATTACCCCTCTTTCCTGTAATAACAATAGGTTGGTGCGTATCTGCAGCCTCGTCGATTAATGCGTATAGCTTGGCGCGAGCCTCAGTTGCATTGAATGTGGTCATATTTCGCCTCCAATCCATTATCTTTAATCCATAGAGCGTACGTTAATACGTACGGAGTGTCAATATGGGAATTCGTGCTAGGTCTCCTATTGTTCAATTTCACCGGTCGCTTGGGTGCTTGCTGTCGCCGTCTGTGGCGACCACCTCGAATGGCACCGCGCCGCAGTGACATGAACCTTTATGAACTGGCTTGAGCTTTGGTTTTTTTGCTTATATTTAGTTGGGAATAAATTAAATACGAATTACTACAAACAAACGTGCCGAATGTAGCAATTCTTATAAAATAAAGGGTTAAGGCGTCATTGGTTACTGCCAAGTATTGATTTGCTGCATTCGATAGGACTATTCCTGAATCTTTTAATACTTCCAGGTCTTGGAATAGTCCGCCAATGATTAAAACGTTGTAGTGCATATAGCGTTGCATCCAAAAAGAATACGCCGCATAGAGTACGATAATTATGCTTACTAATATTTTGTTGAGTTTGTGGGAAGCAAAATGAGATAGGGCAATAATTGCGAAAGAAATACTTGCCCACCACTGGTTCATCGCCCAATAGCGATTATAAAGTTCTGATAGTTGGTAAAGTATATCGGCTTCGGTCATACCTGATCTTTATTTAGGATACAACGCGCTTGACCGCATATGTGCTTATATGCGGCCTGTAGGGGAACACTGATGCTTTTGATTTTCAAAAGCATCAGCTGAATCTGCTACTGCGCTTTCGCTTCTTCCAGAATTCCGTAGGACTCAGCGATTTTTTCAGTTAGCCAACGTTGCCATTCGTCGGGTGCTACCCAAGGGTGGGGTTCGCCGGGCTGCCGGTTTTTAAGCCGTTCTGCTCTTGCAAACAAATCGTCGGCGCCGGTGGGAACAATGTCATGGTGATTAATAAGCGTTACCTCAATGTTCGGGATGGTCTGGATTCGTTCCAGGTCATCGATGAAGCGCTGAATCTCATCGGGTACGTCGGTTCGAATTGCTGAGCCGCCGTGGAAGTAGGTGAGGTGCTCTTGCCCGTCATCAAATACAGAAAAGATTATAGAAGTGGTTCCCGCAGTGTGCCCCGGGGTGTGCTCGAAGTTCAGTGTTGTGTCGCCCAGCGTAAGGCTGCTGCGGTCTTCGACGATCATGTCACGGGCGACAGCTTGATCGCCAAGATCACCCTCCATACGTTCCCAATCCAGAATTGACATGCCGATAGTTGCGTTGGTAAGAATTGGTTTCAGTTCGCGAAGGCCGCCGTAGTGATCGCGGTGCGCCTGCATAACGATGACGTGCTTGATGTCGTCGGGGTTCAATCCAACGGTACGGATATTTTCGAGCAGCTTGTCGGTAAAACCGTCGAACCCATCAAGGGTATCGATTAATATCAGACCGTCGCTGGTTTCGATGACGTAACTGGCTACGGCCTTTATGCCGACAAAGTACACATTGTCAAAAACCTGAAACGGTTCCATCGTCTGAACGTTAATATCTCGTCGATCACTTTGTTGAGCAAATGCGCTACCCAGCGACAGTGAAAGGCTAACAGCAAGTAATATATTTATTGTGCGTCGATACATGTTTTGTACCCCCTGGTTGTGTTTTATTGTTTAACGAGATCTAACTAAGGCTCCGTTCTCATCCCAATCATAACGTAAGCGATTACCCGTCGTTTCATCCAAAAAGCCCACTGATTGTTGGAAGTGCCCCTGCGGTGGTGAACCTTCCGGTACGGTCGCGTCGACAATATAGAGCCGGTTTTTGTGTAAATAAATGCTTACGTAGGTGCGGGAGCCATCTGAATTTTCGATATTCAGTTGATGCCCTGGTACCCGGTCTATATGGTGCCATGCGTCGTATAAGACTTTACCACCTTTGTTACGGTAGTTCGTCGCTGCGAAAGAAATCGATGCGAGTACGTCGATTCGCCAATACTCATAGCCAGACGGTTCGTCCGCTTCAGTCATGTTGGTGCGTGCCAGATGGACATTATGGGCATCGGTATAATCGATAACGGTAACGGAGTAAGCGCCCTGTTCATTGTTTACCGAGTAAACATGTCCGGGGAAGACGGCGTCGTATTCGGAGGGGTAGGAAATCTCTTCTGTGGTGGGTTCAACGTCACCGGGAAGGTTGATCGAGAAGAAATCGTCCATATTCTTGTATTCGACCCAGCCTCCTTGCGCGTAGCCCGGGGTTGATATGAGTAAGGTAGACAAGAACAAGGCCGACAAAAATTTTGCGAATACGGCAGTAATGGTTTTTATAGAGTGCATTTTTATTTCTCCTGTTTGTTCCACATTAATCCCACATCATTTCTTCGCCATTCGGCGGTGTAACAAACCCGTAAAGGCAACCGTTGGAGCCGTCTCTAAGCCGATGGCATCGTACGGAAACCTCGTCACCTACCTGTACACTGTCTCTACTCCATCCGCGTCTGATCAGGGCAGTTGGGCTGCCACCTTCCAGAACCCACAACGCAGTTTTCCCATCTTCACCAGCGACGTCGAGGTGCATCCAGGTATGCGGATTCATCCAGTGCAATTCTTTTACCGTGCCGCTTAGATGTGTGTATTCGGTCATCCGGTAATTGCCGTGGGAATGGTGTGCCCAGGTAGGGAAGATCCATGCGCTCATTGCGATGGCAAGAGCAAGGGTTAAGAGCTTTCGGTTGGTAATCATACAGTCCTCATGAGCTTTATTAGTATCGTAGTATTTGTTGCGACGCGTGAACTTATGTCACAACACGGGTTTTTACAAGCCGAAATTCACGCCACATTCGGGCAGTAATGGACGAGTGGTGATTACACTAGCGATACCGTTAATCTGCGTTTGGTAACAAATAGATGCAGTTTGTAACGATAACAGTGTGAGCCCCCATAAAAAACACAGGGTTGGAGATTGGATAGAACTTGGTCAACAGGGAAACTTCATTCATACTTAATATTGGCCCCATGAAGGGGGCACTAACCCGAACGATGAGGAAGAGAATAATGAATAATCGCTTATTGTGGGCACCACTTGTTCTGTGGATAACATGCTCGAACGCACTAGCGCTTGATGGAACATTGGTCGTCAGTAATCGGGCCGCTGCCGGAGGCAGTGTTTCGCTAATTGATTTGACGACTCGCCTGGAGATTGCTCGCTTGCCGGTGGGCCCAACCTATCCTCACGAAGTGGCAGTTTCACCCGATGGTCGACAGGTCTTGACCGCGGAATACGGTGCCAACGACAATCACGGTCGGCACGTTATCTTGATCGACATTCCGAGTGCGAGCATTGTGGGTCGCATCGATCTTGGACCGGATTCCCGACCACACACCGCAATATTTATGCCGGATGGTCGGCATGCCCTCGCTACCATGCAAGATTCCGATCAACTCGCGTATATCGATCTGGAAACATTAGAAGTAGTTCGAACCTATCCGACTGGTGGGCGTGAGGGGCATATGGTGCGCATTAGCCCAGATGGATCTCGTGCGTATGTGACCAGCCGTCGTGCGGAAGGTACTCTGTCGGTTATTTTTCTTAATGAAGATCGAGATCCAGTTGTCATAGAAACCGGATTGGGCGCAGAAGGTATTGATGTAACCGCAGATGGTAGCGAGATATGGGTGGCCAATCGCCAAGAGGAATCGGTTTCTGTTATCGATAGTGAAACTTTGCAGGTGATTGACCGGTTTGAAGCTCGCCCCTACGCGGGACGAATCGCCATGGACGAGGCGGGTGGGCGAGCGATTATGCCCAACGGCGGTGGCGGTGGTGCACCGGTGGCTCAATATCTGCGTCTTTTAGACATCGCAACGCGCGAGATGATTACCGAGGTGCCGCTTCGAGATGGTGAGCCACAAGGCGGTAATTTCGGGGTTTTGATCCACGATGGCTGGGCCTTTGCCAGTGACCCGCGCGCGGGCGTCATTCAAATGTTCAATCTGGAATTACTCGAAAAAGGTGAGCCAACCCGTGAAGTGCTGGTATCCAGTCACGAAGCACCCGATGGTATGGCTTGGTCGCCAATCAGAGTCGGTGTAATGGAGTAAGTCCGTCAAATATTGCTTGTTGGAGCACTCGTCACGGTGAAGACAAGAATGATCATGGTGTTGTTATTTGTGCTGCTATTGACTGGCTGCGGCGCGGAGTCTGGGTCCAAAATCGGCGCGGACTCTAATGAAGAAGCGATTTGCGGTGGCTTGGCTGGTTTTCAGTGCGGCAATGAAAACCAGGTATGTATTTTTCCGGTCAACAGCTGCAATGTTGCGGATGGTTTTGGCGCCTGTATGGATCGCCCCGAGGTATGTACAGCTGTTTTTGATCCGGTCTGTGGTTGCGATGGCATGACTTATAGCAATTCCTGCGCTGCAACAGCCGCAGGAATTTCAGTTAATAGTGCGGGTGCATGCCCGTAGCTCGCAATAAGTGCTGATTTAAGCGCTGTTCTCATCACGCTGTTTGGCGCGCTCACGGAGTATCACTGAAGTCGACTCCAGTACCACCAATACCGAGGTGACCAATACGATGGCATTGATCACCATCAGCAGATAATTTCCTTCCCGGAAGAATTGGAGAAGCAGAATCGCCGAAGCTATTACGCCCATAATCAACACGAAGACCATCGGTACCAGGGCGATGGCCGCGGGACGTTTTTTCTTGATCAAAATCACGGCCAATACCATCAAGGTCATGCCGGCCAATATTTGGTTGGTGGAACCAAACAACGGCCAGATCACCATACCGCCGGTGCCGTCCATTCCGCCCGCGCCGAAGGCCAGTGTCAGGCAAGCACCTACGGCGATTCCCGTGGCAACAATGCCGTTTTTGATCCCTTTGATGTTGTAGATTTCGCCCCACTCTTGAATGATATAGCGTTGCAATCGCACGCCTGAGTCCATAGTAGTACCGGCAAACAATACCACCATGGTGGCGAGCAAGGTCGAAGCCAGGCCGGCAGATAGCCCCCAGCCGCTTTCGATCAAATTGGCGCCGCCAGTAATAAAGGCACCGACAGAGCCTGCTCCAAAATGAGAATAGGTGTCGTGCCATTCCTGCGATGTTGCCGCGAGCGCCACACCGGTAACCGCGATTATCGTGATCAGTGCCAGTGCACCTTCGCTCAATGCAGCGAAGTAACCGACAAAGCGCGCATCGGTCTCTTTGTTAAGTTGTTTGGACGTAGTGCCCGAGGCGACTATGCCGTGAAAACCGGAAATCGCCCCGCAAGCGATGGTGACGAATAACAAGGGCAACATCGGCGGTGTGCCCTCGGCAATTTGATCGTTGAAAGCGGGTGCTGTTATTTCGGGGCCGAAGATCAGTACCGCGCCGTAGAGCAAAAGCAGCCCCACCGCCAGTTGCATGCCGTTAATAAAGTCACGCGGCTGAAGTAGCATCCAAACCGGCAGCATGGAGGCAATGGCTGCATAAAGGAACAGGATTATGATCCAGGTGGCTGGGATGCCCAGCCCTGGCAAACCTGAGGGCAAACTCAGTGGCATTTCGCTACCCACGTAGATGGATACATAAAGCACGATGACCCCGATAGCCGTCAAAATACCCAGACGCATCAATTTGCGGTGCAGTAGCTGGCCGATAATCAGGGCAACGGCAATCGCCGCCCAAGCTGGAAACACTGCGCTTGGCGTGCTGACAAAAGCATTCGCAATAATCACCCCAAACACCGTGTTCACCATCAGCAACAGTAAAAACACCACCACCATATAAAGGGTTCGGGTGCGCGGTCCAATGACATTTTCCGAGAGCGCACCAATCGACTTGCCTTTATTACGATTACTGGCCCAAAGGGCCCCCATATCGTGCACACCGGCAAAAAAGACCGAGCCTATAACGACCCAAAGAATCGCGGGTACCCAACCCCAATAAACAGCGATGGCAGGGCCCACAATAGGCGCTGCGCCTGCGATCGAAGTGAAGTGGTGGCCCCAGAGCACGTATTTGTTGGTGGGAACATAATCAATCCCATCCTCAAGTTCGTGGGCCGGGGTTACAAAATCGGAATCCAGTTTGAAGATGTGCGTTGCAATGTAGCGTGAATAGACGAACCAGCCGAAACACATGCCAGCCAGGCCGAGCAAAAGAATGGTGATCGCACTCATAATAGTAAAGGCTCCCCGTTTTTATTAAAGCGTTCTTTGTGTAAAAGCTATTGTTTGAAAACTATTGTTAGGAAACAATAGTTAGAAAGCTATGGCTGTAGCGAAGCAACGTAGGCGGCAATCGCGATAATATCGTCTTCGGTGAGGCGTTCGACAGATGGTTTCATTATCGCAGCAAAAATACCTTTGCGGGTTCCTTGCTGCATGTCGTAAAGCTGTCGACCAATGTAGCTGGGTTGGCGACCCGCGATGGGCGGCCCTAGCGCGGTTCCCCGCAAGTCCGGGCCATGACAGGTCAGGCATTCAAAACTGGTGTCTCCGCCAGTGGTGACAAGTTCTTTGCCTTTCGCAAGGCTACCGATGGGTGCATAGGCCACCATGCCGGATCGAGGATTTCTAAGATTGTTGGTCTGGTAGGTATCTTCCGGTAATTCGATCAGTCGCTGTCCAAGCGGTTCGGTCTCGTTGCCCTCTATCTTCATCAACAAACCGTTACGCGAGGCAATGAATTTTGGAACCGTGTCTGACTCAATCACTTTAACCCAGGCTTTAAATGGCATCGATGAATAGTATTCTGCCGCTTCCTGAGCTTGTTCGGGTGTCATGGCACGAGCCATCGCCGCCATTTCGAAGCCATTGGCTTTATGAGGATCGGAAGTGACGCGTTTGCCACTGGCCAGGTCGTCAAGCTGCCGCAAGAAGTAATCCACCGGCAGGCCGGCAACCGGCGCATTTTGCATCAGTCCCTGGCCGTTGGGTAAATGGCAGATCGCGCAGGCGCGCAAGCCAATTTCTTCATTGCCGTAGGCCACGATGTCGGGCATTTCGGGGTGATCGCCGGGGAACCAGTCCGCCGGACTGAAAGGGGAGGTGATGACGGCCTGAGTGAATTCCAGATCACTGCCCTGAACACTCATTAAGGCATTGGTGAGGTCCTTCGGCATGCCCCCCGGTCGGTCGCAGTCTCTGGGTCTGGCGCCCAAACAACGTTGCGACCAGTCTTCCGGTGGGTCCGGGGGAATAACATAGCCGTAGGCCCATAGCGGAAAGCCGGGGGCATGAGAAGGCGCAACGGAGTCTTGAGCCAGAGCAACCATGCTTCCTGCAAGCAGAGTTGTCCAGAAGATCAGCGCGCAAATACGTTTCATCATTGGATTTACCAAGTGCTTAATTGTTATGGAGATCTTTGCGCGATAACTATTGTGTGGCTACATCTATTTGTGCCTCGCAATCCCATGGCTCTACTTTGATCTCAGGTCGCCATACCCAATACCGGGTCAGATCGAAAGGTTCTGTAAAGGTTTCAGGATCGTTAAACGAAATCTTGTAGTCCAGGCGTTGTTGATCTTCACTCAGTGTAAAACGTTCGACGATGCTGATGTTTGTGGTCTGAGGTGTACCCCGGTCGTCAAAATCGGGTGCGTTTATATTCGTGGTCGCTACAACCAGCGTATTGCCTTCCCATTTGCCCGATGAGTACCCAAAAAACGAGAAAGTATCCGGTGCGCTGTTGTCATTCATGTGGATCAGCCGTTCGGCGTCATCCTCCTCGAACCGGATCAGAATGTCGTCGCCGCTGTGGGTAAATTCGAGCGCCACGGGTGTAATCATCAATATCGGCATGCCTTTTTTCCAGCAGCTCAGCAGCTGGTCGGCCGCTGGATTCCAATCTGCTTTAATTTGCGCTGCTGTTTCCGTCAACGGATACCCGCCCTTGAACATCGGAAAGGAATCCCTGTCGCCCAATACCGTACTCCATACACGGAAAATGCCATCGGCCTCGCGGCGTGCTAGTTCTTCAGTTTCACTGCTGAAAACCGGAGTGAGCATTTGGTCTCCCGTTGTGTCGGCAGTGAAATGAGGCATTGCCCGGAGCGCAACCAGTACTTCGGTTCCATTGGCCAATAAAACAGTCCTCGCCCACATTTGTGGGTTATCACCTCGTGAGGGGTTACCAAAGACCTTGATCTGATCACCTACATTCATAAATTCCTGGTGCAGACCCCGTGTTTTCAACACGCTAAGAGCCGATGCCTCTACCTTCCACTCTGTGGTCTCACCCGCGCTGTCTGTCACCTCGATATCAAAATGAATATGTGGATTACGCCAGGAAAGACTGGTTAGCGTTCCTTCGAGTTCTACCGTGTCTTCAGGATCGAAGAAGCCAAGTGTACTGTGATGCCCGTAAGCGAGTCCGCTCACCAACAAGAGAATAAAGGCCGCTAGATATCGATTCATTATTATTTCCTAAAATTAAATATGTGAGAATAAACTTAGATCCCTGGAGCATTTTGCACG
>JABJKL010000027.1 GCA_018660405.1 Pseudomonadota bacterium
ATTTAAGGCTGATGTTGGCCTGGTTTATCACGGTAACCCCAAAGTCTCTTTGAGCGCCGATGGTTTGCTTGCGGGGGCTCCGTTGGGGCAGGCATTGATCGCCCAGGAAGAGGCTGAATTACAGGACGATGTGGATGGTTATGAGTGGTACCCGGTTGTTGGCTTGAGTGTGTTCTATCGATTTTGATTTCCACCGTATGGGTCTGTCTCGTAATGGATTAGCGGTGACTTGCCGCCCCACTTTGGTCCTTTTCACCTAAAATATTCGATCCATAGAACCACTATGAACCTCACATTTCAGATAAAAATGCCTCAAATTAGGATTGCAATTCATCCGCAACCATTACAAGACAGACCCGGTATGTGTTGGGCGCTTAAATTTCTTCAGATCAACGGACTTGGTTTGGTAAAAAACAGGACGATTGTGAAAGATTAAGAAATTGTTAAATAAGCCTTGCACTTTTGTCGGCATCCCATTATCTTTGGATCTGTTGCTGGTGAAAACACAACATGTAGTGGTTGCTAGCAAAAGCCTTGAGAAACAGTCAGATCCCGTATGCTTTAAAAGTGATTTGGCAGCAAGTTAAAAAAACTTAAACCAATTTAGCAAATATCGAGGTGCAGCAGTCTTTTTTAAGATCAGTTTTTTAAGACGACCATTTTTAAAACAGTTATTTTCAGCAAGGGGGAACAGCAAAATCATGCAGTCCGGAGAATCAGTAGACCCAGCAGAAGCTTCAACGACGGATTCAGTAGCGGATGGAAGTTCTTTGCAAGGGGATGCAAGCGTTGCTGCTGAAATGGCTGCTAATCAGCCAGGTGCCATTCGAATTATTCGCCGCAATGGCAAAGTAACTTTATTTAGCAAGGATAAAATAACGGTCGCTGTTACCAAGGCATTTTTGGCTGTAGAGGGTGGAACCGGAGCCGCCAGTGCCAGAGTGCATGAACAGGTTGAAGAGATTACCGAGCAGGTTGTCAACGCCGTTACCAGAAATTTAGCCAGCGGCGGCACTATTCATATCGAGGACATTCAAGACCACGTTGAACTCGCATTGATGCGCAGTGGACACCATAAGGTGGCTCGCGAGTACGTGCTGTATCGCGAAGAGCAATCACGCAAGCGCCGTGAGCAAAGAGCGTTAGCTGAGGTTTCTGAAGCACAGGATGAACCAGCGATCACTATTAACGTGGTTTTACCCGATGGATCGAAGCGTGCATTGGATCAAAATCGTTTGCGTACGCTTGCATCGGAAGCGGCCGAAGGGCTTGAAGGTCTGGATCCGAATTTGGTTTTCGACGAGACCATTCGTAATCTGTTTGATGGTGTGGCGCTGGCGGATGCAAATACTACCTTGGTAATGGCGGCGCGCACCTTGATTGAGAAAGAACCCAATTATTCATATATGGCGGCGCGACTGTTATGCGATGCTTTACGTACCGAAGCTTTGACTTATTTTGGTCTTGAGAAAAACCAAGCGACCCACCATGAGATGGAAGTGATGTATGGCGAAGTATTTCAGGCTTATATGGAGAAAGGTGTTGAACTGGAGTTGCTTGACGCTGAACTGCTTAATTATGATTTGGATCGGTTGGGCGCCGCACTTAAAGGTGAACGCGATCAACAGTTCACCTATCTTGGATTACAGACTTTGTATGATCGCTATTTCATTCACACGGATGGGGTTCGTATAGAGTTGCCGCAAATATTTTTTATGCGAGTGGCAATGGGATTGGCTATCAATGAGGGTGCCATTGATGGAAATGACCGGGAAAGCCGGGCCATCGAGTTTTATAACCTGCTTTCGTCATTCGACTTTATGAGTTCCACACCGACGTTATTCAATTCTGGAACTTTAAGGCCACAGTTGTCGTCTTGTTACCTAACGTCAGTGCCCGATAACCTGGATGGTATTTACGGTTCATTGCGTGATAACGCATTGCTATCGAAGTTTGCCGGTGGTTTGGGCAATGACTGGACCCGGGTACGTGCTATGGGTGCTTATATTAAAGGCACCAATGGCAAGTCTCAGGGTGTGGTGCCATTCCTTAAGGTCGCGAACGATACCGCAGTTGCCGTGAATCAAGGCGGTAAGCGTAAAGGCGCAGTATGCGCTTATTTAGAAACCTGGCATCTTGACGTAGAAGAATTTTTAGACCTGCGTAAAAACACCGGGGATGATCGCCGCCGTACTCACGACATGAATACTGCCAATTGGATTCCTGACCTGTTTATGAAGCGGGTGGTAGAAAATGGTTCCTGGACTTTGTTCTCACCCGATGATGTAACTGACCTGCATGATCTTTATGGTTTGGAATTCGAGCAGGCTTATGCAGCCTATGAAGCTCAAACCTTGAACGGAGAGATTAAACATTTTCGAACGCTGAAAGCCGTTGATTTGTGGCGCAAGATGCTAGGCATGATCTACGAAACGGGTCATCCGTGGATGACTTTTAAAGATCCTTGTAACCTGCGTTCTCCACAACGGCATACCGGTGTCGTGCACAGTTCAAACCTGTGTACCGAGATTACTTTGAACACATCCGATGCTGAAATTGCAGTGTGCAACCTGGGCTCGGTCAACTTGCCACAGCACATGACCGAAGATGGCCAAATAGACCATGGCAAGCTGAAAGCAACGATCACTACTGCCATGCGTATGCTTGATAATGTGATTGAGTATAACTATTACTCGGTTCCTCAGGCGCGCAGCTCAAATTTACGTCACCGACCGGTTGGTTTGGGTGTGATGGGTTTTCAAGATTCCCTATATGTGAAGCGCGTAGCGTACGGTACTGAGGAAGCCATTCAGTTCGCTGATGAGTACCAGGAAGCGATTAGTTATTATGCTATTCAGGCCTCTTGCCAACTGGCAGCGGAGCGTGGCACTTACGAAAGTTACGAGGGATCTTTATGGAGTCAGGGAGTTATGCCAATCGACTCTATCGCTTCCCTGAAGGAAACGCGGGGCAAGTATCTCGATCAAGATATCAGTTCGACGATGGATTGGGATAGCTTGCGTTCTGCGATTAAAGAACACGGTATGCGTAACTCAAACACTATGGCGATTGCGCCAACTGCAACCATTTCGAATATATGCGGAGTGTCGCAATCGATAGAGCCGACTTATCAGAATTTATTTGTTAAATCGAACCTATCTGGTGAGTTTACTGTCGTTAATCCATACATGGTGCGGGACCTCAAGAAACTGGATTTGTGGGATGAGGTTATGGTGAATGACCTTAAATATTTCGATGGGTCTTTGCAGCCGATTGATCGTATTCCAGCGGATATTAAAGGTTTGTATGCAACCGCATTTGAACTGGATGCCCGTTGGTTAATCGAAGCCGGTAGTCGTCGTCAAAAATGGATCGACCAGGCACAATCATTGAATTTGTATATGGCCGAGCCAGATGGCAAGAAGCTCGATAATTTATATAAATTGGCATGGATTAAAGGCCTGAAAACGACTTATTACCTGCGCACCATGGGCGCGACACATGTTGAAAAATCAACCATGTCAGATACTGGCCGAGCGAACTCGTTGAACGCGGTCAGTGGTTCCCAGGCGGCATCCGGTAACACGGTAGAGGGTGCGGTAGAGAGCGCGCCAGGAAGTGAAGCGCCAAAGGCTTGTTCCATACTGGAACCGGATTGCGAGGCATGTCAGTGAGGCATGTCATTAAAGCGCCACTGACCCTTTTACATAAAGGCAGCTTGCTTACGAGCCGCCACCTAAAACAGAGGATAATACTATGTTGAATTGGGATGACCCTTTAGCCGCCACCGATGAAACACAAAAGGTACCTGAGCCCCTGGTATCAAATACGATATCAAATACAATAACGAACACCTTGCAAGCCGATGCGCAGACCCAGAATGGCGCGACTACTGCCCCGCGCCCTGGAGATGGCTTGCAAACCAATAAAGCCCTTATGGCGACAGCCGGTGCGGCACCTGTCGTCAATCCAGAGCTAAACCCAGAGTTAAACCCAGAAGAGAATGATTTGCAGGGCACGGGTCTGGAGACCATCGAATGGGGTGCTTCACGTATTCGTGTTGATGATAAAAAAATCATCAATTGCCATGCTGATTTGAATCAGCTGGTGCCATTTAAGTACGAGTGGGCATGGCAAAAATATCTGGATGGTTGTGCAAATCATTGGATGCCACAAGAAATTAATATGACGGCAGATATTGCCCTATGGAAAGACCCGAATGGTCTGACTGACGACGAACGTATGATTATTAAACGGAATCTGGGGTTTTTCTCTACCGCCGATTCGCTGGTTGCCAATAATTTGGTGTTGGCCGTTTACAAGCACATTACCAATCCAGAGTGCCGCCAGTACTTGTTACGCCAGGCGTTTGAAGAGGCTGTTCATACCCATGCTTACCAATATTGCGTAGAGTCATTGGGTTTGGATGAAGGTGAAATCTTCAACATGTATCGTGAAGTACCTTCGGTTGCCAAAAAGGCTGAATGGGCATTACCGTTTACACAGCATTTGGCGGATCCAAACTTCCATACTGGAACGCCTGAAACGGATCAGGAATTGCTTAAAGAGCTGTTTGCGTTCTACGTGATATTCGAAGGTATTTTCTTCTACGTTGGGTTTACCCAGGTCCTTTCTATGGGCCGGCGTAATAAAATGACCGGTGTTGCGGAGCAGTTTCAGTATATTTTGCGCGATGAGTCAATGCATATGAATTTCGGTATTGATGTGTTCAATCAGATCAAAATTGAAAACCCACATTTGTGGACGCCGGAGTTTAAAGAAGAGTTAATCGCTATTATGCATGACGCGGTCGATTTGGAAATTCAATACGCGCAAGACACCGTGCCACGTGGAATTCTTGGTTTCAATGCGCAGATGTTTACCGAGTATCTGAAATTCATCGCGAACCGGCGTTGTTCACAAACCGGCCTGCCGGAACAATACCCGGGCGCGAATAACCCTTTCCCCTGGATGAGTGAAGTGCTTGATCTCAAGAAAGAGAAAAACTTTTTTGAGACACGGGTAACTGAATATCAAACCGGTGGTGCGCTTAATTGGGATTAGAGACTTTCTGGATACGCCCAAGCATTAATAGTTGATATCAATTAACGATCGATAGCGAAAGATACCCCCCATAATAATAAATTTATGGGGAGAGTGATGGGCCAGGAATGGCCCGCATTTCAACCCCCTTAATCGGGGGTTTTTTGTTTTGGTGGTTTTGTACGAGTGTTGGGTACCATATTCAGGTGACACAAAACGTTACCAAGAAACCCCAGATCTACTGCATAATCCCTGCAACTGAAACATCAAGAACAGCTTATAAAAAATGAACGATAAGAAACCAGGACTGATCGCAAGGCTGCTAAAAGTTACATCGAAAATTGAGGAAAACGAAGTCAAGGCAACTGTATCCTCCTTTTCATTCGTCTTCATTCTAATGGCGGCCTATTACGTTCTGAGACCTGTTCGTGATGCTATGGCGAGCGATTGGACAGATGCGGAAGTGAGCATGCTATGGACAATCAATTTCTTTATTAGTACGGCCTGCGTAGCTATTTACGGGATTGCTGTTTCCAACCTTAACTTCAGAAAGCTGGTACCCAGTGTGTATATGTTTTTTGCAGCCAGCTTTGCGGTTTTTTATCTGTTTGTGCAATCGAGCCAGGATACTGTTTTGGTGGATAAGACATTCTACGTTTGGGTGAGTGTTTTCGCGTTGTTCCATGTGTCGGTGTTTTGGAGTTTTATGGCAGACACTTTCAATAAGACCCAGGCGGGAAGATTATTCGGAGTCATTGCCGCAGGTGCCAGTCTGGGTGCGATTGCTGGACCTATTCTATCGGTTTTTCTGGTAGACCTGATTGGGATTAGCCAGATGATGTTGGTATCGGCGCTGATGCTGTTATTGCCCATTCCATTGATCCTGTATTTGGGAAGGTTAAAGGCTTCGGAATTACATAATGAAGATGTGTCCGCTGATCTCTCCAGTGCGAAAATTGGTGGAAACCCATTTGTCGGATTTAAGGAATTTTTTACCAATCCGTATTTGTTGGGGATTGGTATTTTTATTATTTTGTATACGGGAATAGGCTCTTTTGTCTATCTTGAGCAGAAGAATTTACTGGAAGTTTTTACCCGCGAAGAGCGCACGGAGATTTATGCTTACCGGGATGCGCTGGTTAATACGATTACCTACATATTGGCGTTCTTTTTAACAGGCCGAATAGTTTCCAAATTGGGTATGCCGCCAGCTTTGGCTATTGTACCGATCTTGCTTATTTTTGGGATGCTGGTATTAGCATTTTCGCCGGTACTATTGGCTGCGGTGGGAATGCACGTGGTTTTGCGCGCGGGTAACTACGGGCTTACCCGGCCAGCACGTGAAATGCTGTTTACCCATGTTGATCGGGAAAGTCGCTTTAAGACCAAACCGGTTATCGATATCGTCGCGTACAGGGGTGGTGACGTGATTATGGGTTGGTTCTTCACCGGCCTCACCCAGGGCATTGGTCTTGGCTTGGCTGCGGTTGCTGCCGTTGGTGCAGGGATAGCTGCGCTGTGGGCTTTTGTGGGCTATCGGTTAGGCAAGTCTTTTGATGGAAAAGCTTCGGCAGACGAATAATAGGTTTTGTCGCTCTGTGAACTATCCGCCGAACTACCCACCCGTCATATTCATAAAGCGGATGATGTCGGTTTTGCTAGCATCAAAATGATGCTTTTCCGGTTTGCGCGTGATCGCTTCCTGAATGGCGGCCTGCAAATCGGTATCAGTATTTGAGTTATTCCGGACGATATTTCGCAAATCCAATGAGTGCTCGTTACCAAGGCAGAGTAATAGTCGGCCCTCTGAAGTCAGCCGTACTCGATTGCAACTGCTGCAAAAATTATCCGTCATTGGCGAGATAAAACCGATCCGTCCACGATAACCCTTTACCTGGTGATAGCGTGAGGGCCCTCGATTGGATGCCAGATTCGACGTGTGGGTGGATTCCTTGGCAGGTTCGAATTCGTAGCGTTCGGCTAATCGTTGCGCCAATGTGTGGCTAGCCACTTGTGTGTCGCTGCGGCTGTGAGAGTTAATTTCACCCAATGGCATTTCTTCGATAAAGGTGATATCTAAATCTCTGCTCAGGGCAAATTCGGCAAGCTCGGTCACTTCGTCGTCATTGACACCATCGAGCACGACGGCGTTTAGTTTTATACGTTCAAACCCGGCCGATCGTGCCGCTTCGATGCCGCGCAGAACATCCTCTAACTTTCCATGGCGGGTTATTTTTTTCACCCGGTCAGCTTGCAGACTGTCCAAACTAATATTCAGGCGTTTGACCCCGGCATCGGCGAGTTCATTGGCATATTTGTCGAGCAATACGCCGTTGGTGGTCATGACCAATTCATTGAGCCCGTCGAGCGCTGAAAGTTTTTTGCACAAATCAACGATGCCATTCCTTACCATCGGTTCGCCGCCGGTCAGCCGAATTTTGTTTACCCCCAGCCGAACAAAGGCGCTGGCGATCGTTTCAATTTCTTCCAGGTTGAGCAATTGCTCGCGTGGCAGGAAGGTCATATCTTCCGCCATGCAATAAACGCAGCGCAGGTTGCAGCGGTCAGTAACCGAAATGCGCAGGTAGTTGACCGTACGTCCGAACGGGTCAACCAGTATTGGTTTAGCTTTTAGTTGATAATTCATTATGTTAATAAAGCCGAAAACGAAAGGTACTCCAGTGGATCGCCTTTTGTTACCGGCTGGTCGATAGCTTGTATTGCCAGCCCATCAGCCCAGCCAGCGGACGATAATCTGGCGCTGGACTGATTATTAAACAAATACAGCTGATTGTCTTGTAAACGAACGCGCAAATAGGTCTGTCTGTTGCTGGATTTTTGCTCGAAACCGGCAGCAGCGGTCAGTTTCTGTTCACCGGAATAGCGCCTGCCTTGTGCGATGAGCAGGTAAGGTCGCGCCAGATTTAAGAAGGTCACCAGGCTGGATACGGGATTGCCCGGTAAGCCAAATACCGGTGTGTTATGGGCGTGCCCAAACGCCAACGGTTTGCCGGGCTTGATCGCGAGCTTCCAAACGTTTATAGCGCCCAACTCATCAATCGCATTCTTGACGTAATCTTCTTCGCCAACCGAAACGCCGCCTGTGGTAATTAATACATCGCATTTCTCAGTTGCCCGGGTGATCGCTTGTTTGGTGTCTTCAAAGCCATCGCCGACAATGCCAACATCGACGAATTCAAAACCCAGCTCTTCAACCAGCCCCTGAAGCAGATAGCGAGAGGAATTATAGATTTTGCCGGGCTCCAATGGCATGCCTGGCTCAAGCAATTCATTGCCAGTCGACATTACGCCCACACGGAGGCGTTGGTAAACATTCAACTGGGCCAGGCCGTGTGTAGCGCATATTCCGACCAGCGGTGGATCGAGCCGGATGCCTGCTTCAATGACGGGTTCACCTTGCTTAACTTCTTCACCTTGCTTACGTATGTTTTGCCACGAAGCTGTGTTACCACCGAGATTGACGTTTTCGCCATTGGTTTGTGTGTCTTCCTGAATCACGACACAATCTGCACCCGCTGGAATCGGCGCGCCAGTAAAGATACGTGCGGCGGAGCCGGGGATATGTTTGCCCGGAGCTTGGCCGGCAGGTATGCGTTGTTTAATGGGCAGGGTTTTTGAATGGGGTAGTTCGCTTAACTTGAAGGCATACCCATCCATCGCACTTTGGTCAAACGGTGGCATCGAGAGTTGCGCGGTAATCGCTTGGGCCAGAACCCGACCGTTAGCTTCGCCCAGGCGGATATTTTGCGTGTCGACCAGGCATTTTGCGTCGGCGAGTATCTGATTCAGTGCCTGGTCAACGCTTAACATGTTGTTGGTTCGGGCCTACCAGAGTTTGTGATGCGAAATTGCATGGCGAGTGTCGACTGTCCAGTTGTTCGTTCAAAATACCTTGCCAGGCGGTCTTGCAGGCGCCGGTTGAACCGGGCACGCAAAATATCAAGGTGTGATTCGCAATGCCACCTGCGGCTCTTGACTGCACAGTCGACGTGCCAATGTCTGCGTAGGATATTTGTCGGAACAGCTCGCCGAAGCCTTCAATGTTCACGTCAAACAGCGGTGTTAAAGCTTGCGGCGTATTATCTCGCCCGCTAAAACCTGTGCCGCCGGTGGTGAGAATGCAGTGGATTTCCGGGGCGGCGATCCAGACGCTTACCACAGCACGAAGTTGGTAGATGTCATCTTTAATAATGTTTCGCCCAGCCAGCTTGTGACCGGCGCCCACTAGCGCATCTGCAAGATAGTCACCTGAGGTGTCGTTTTCACGGGTACGAGTATCCGATATCGTGAGTAGCGCGATATTCAGTGGAATGAAGGAATCAGAGGAAGAAGCCATAATCTTTGTTCTGTATTAGTTAAAAATATCAGTTATTGAAAATTTTGTTCCAGCGTTGTGCGCGCTCGATATCTGAAGATTTTGAGTCTAGCCATTTTTCACCGTCTTCGGTGACTTCTTTTTTCCACAGAGTTGCGCGTGTTTTGAGCTGGTCCATAATGTATTCGCAGGCCTGATAGGCATCGCCCCGGTGGGTTGAGCTAACGCCGACAAATACAATTTGATCGCCTGCTTTGAGCTCGCCGACGCGATGAATAATGCGAGGTTCATCGATTTGCCAGCTTTGTTTTGCACTATCGACAATTTCTTCAATCGCGCTTTCAGTCATGCCCGGGTAATGCTCCAGAACCATTGCTTTTAGTTTTTGCTCCGTATCACGAACCAGACCCACAAAGCTGACTATTGCTCCAGCATTGTTGGCATCTTTTCTCAGCGCCTCATATTCTTTTGACGCATCGAAATCTTCGGTTTGGATGGCTAGCAAAGTTTAACCCCCCGATACCGGAGGAAAAAAAGCCAGTTCGTCTCCATCACTGACGTTCAAGTCGCCATTAACCAGCGTCTGGTTTAGCGCAATACGTATTGATGGATCATCCAGGGACGGATGCTGATTAATAAGCTGCTGTTGTATTGAGGCTACCGCGGTATCGTTACCTTCAATACTGATTTCAGTTTGTCTAATGCCAACAGACTCAGCCAATCTTCCAAAAAAAAGTATTTTAACGCTCATTTATCCATACTATCGCAGAGATGCCTATCGATTATCGATTCAATGCTGGAGTTTAAAGTAAAATAAGATGTAGTACTTGATTTGCATCATTAAGAGTTTCTTCAATATAATCTTGTACATTAACAGTGATCCAGATGACCCAAGACAAGACGCAAACCGAAGAAAATAGCGGGTTCTTATTAGAGAACCGCAGCATTTTAGAGAACCGCAGCATTCGAGGGCCGCAACGCCTCAAGGATTGCAACGTTGTATGGGGTTATCCGAACCACTTCGTCTGGACGAGACGATGAGCATTCGCCCGCGTTGTCGAGCCTTTTGGCAATGCGAGTATCGATTGTTATCGCTATTCTTATGTAACTTACAGATATGCGCCTGAATTGTGACCTTGGTGAAGATGTTGACGGGCAAGGTGTTGGGCTCGATGCACAGTTCATGCCCTTTATCGATCAGGCGAATATCGCTTGTGGCTTTCATGCTGGTGACCCATGGACCGCTAGCAAGATATTAGACCTTGCGGCGCAGCATGGTGTGGCGGTGGGTGCTCATCCATCGTATTTAGACCGGGAGAACTTTGGTCGGCGGTCTATGAAATTGGATGCTGCTGAGCTGGTAGCCATTCTGCATTACCAGATTGGTGCTTTGGAGTCGTTGGCACGTAGCAAAGGTTTGGAGCTTGCTTATGTTAAACCGCACGGTGCTTTATACAATGACATGATGTGCTGTACAGGTATACGCCATGTGGTGATGCAGGCAACAGCGTCATATCGACCTTCATTAGCTCTGATGGTTCTCGCCACGTCAGAATATGACAAACATCTTAAAGAAGCGGCCATCTTCGGCATCGAGCTAATGGCAGAAGCCTATGTTGACAGGCGTTATGATGATTTGGGGCATCTGCTCCCACGTGATCAAGCCGGAGCTGTGTTGGACGAACACAAAATGATGGAGCAAATCGATCAATTACTAAATAGCAGCTCTGTTATCTCGGTGAGCGGTCATGAACTGCCGTTGACCATAGACTCGCTGTGTGTGCATGGGGATAATCCCGCTGCATTAGCGACCATCGAAAGAATTCGTGAACGAGTGCCACGTTTGAGTAATTAACCCGTTTAGGACACTACACCAAATGCGTATAGAAAATGCGGGTGAGAATTCAATAATCGCCTGGTTCGCCGAACAAGCCTCACCCGAAGTGTCCGAAAAAGTATTTGCTATCTGCGGACCGCTGGAGCAGCGAATGGGTGGAGCATTGATCGATTTGGTGCCATCCTACGCGTCTCTATTGATACTATTTGATCC
>JABJKL010000049.1 GCA_018660405.1 Pseudomonadota bacterium
TGTAACTCCAACATTTTACTCGTGTAACCGCAACAAGAAATCACTCGCGATAGATCTGAAAAGCGCTGCCGGCAAGCAAGTGCTGTGGAAGCTCATAGAAGGTGCAGACGTTCTGCTGCAGAATTTTCGTCCTGGGGCTATAGAGCGAATGGGTTTCGGTGAAGAAGTAGTTAGAAAGCGCAACCAACGCATTATTTTTGTTTCCATTAGTGGCTTTGGGGAAAAAGGTCCCTACGCCCACAAGCGGGTTTATGATCCAATTATTCAGGGGCTTTCTGGTGCTGCAGACATTCAAGCAAACCGAGAAACAGGCCGGCCGGGTATGTTCCGCATTATCATCGCCGACAAAATTTCTGCCTTGACCGCAGCTCAGGCCATTTCAAGCGCACTGTTTCATCGAGAAAGGAAGGGCGAAGGCCAGCACATCAAACTGTCCATGCTGGATGCGACTGTGGCCTTCTTTTGGCCAGAGGGAATGAGCGGACTAACCTTCGCCGAGAAGGAGGCAGATCACAAAAAGTCATTTTCCTCAATCGATCTAATCTATGAGAGCAGTGATGGTTATATCACCATGAGTACCGTCTCTGACAAGGAATGGGAAGGCTTTTGTAACGCAGTCCAGCGCCTGGAACTCATCACTGACGAGCGCTTCGCTACAGCGATTGCCCGCCGTCAAAATATAGCAGTGAGACGAGAAATAGCCGGTGCCGAATTATCAAAACACAGCACCCAAGAATTGCTGCAAATACTGGATGCTCAAGATGTGCCATGCGCTCCGGTACTAAGCAGACAGGAGCTATTAGACCATCCTCAGCTAGTGGAGGGCGGCACAGTCAATCGGCAGAATATCGAGGGCTTTGGCGAGGTACGTCAAGCTATTCCTGCCGCACAATTTCAATTAACACAAAGTACTCTTAGATTGCCGGCACCTAAGTTAGGGCAGCATAGCTTGGAGATACTTCTCGAGCTGGGTTATAGCGAGAGTGAAAGCAATGAGTTAATTGACGCTAATGTAGTGCGTCAGGCAGAATAGCGCGGCAAGTAAATGGCTGAGACCCCAACTGTTCTACGACGGGTCTTTTTGCCGGTGCCGCTGCAAACCGAATAATCGACATACACACAGCAAGACAAACAAAAACACCAAAGGGCAGGTTTAGAAAACTATGGAAACTAAAATAACTAAATTGTTGGGTATCGAGCATCCGATCATACAAGGCGGAATGCATTATGTGGGCTTCGCTGAATTAGCAGCAGCGGTATCCAATGCAGGTGGTCTGGGAATAATTACCGCTTTAACCCAAGGCACTCCCGAGAAGCTTGCTAAAGAAATAGACAAATGCAAGGCGCTCACCGATAAACCTTTTGGCGTGAACCTTACCTTCCTGCCATCGCTCACTCCACCTGACTATCCCGGGCTCGTTGATGTACTCATAAGCAAGGGGATTAAGGTTGTTGAGACTGCAGGGAATAACCCCAAAAAGTGGTTGCCCATATTGAAGGAGAACAACATTAAGGTTATTCACAAATGCACCTCAGTTAGGCACGCCCTAAAGGCGCAAGACATTGGCTGCGATGCCGTTTCTGTCGATGGTTTTGAGTGCGGCGGCCACCCCGGTGAAGATGATATTCCCAATTTTATATTACTGCCCCGTGCCGCCGATGAATTAGAAATACCTTTCGTTTCATCCGGCGGTATGGCCGACGGTCGGTCCTTGGTTGCGTCGTTGGCAATGGGCGCCGAAGGCATGAACATGGGCACGCGCTTTATAGCCACCAAAGAAGCACCGGTGCATGACAATGTGAAACAGGCATTGCTTGCAGCGACAGAACTCGACACGCGATTGGTCATGCGACCACTACGCAATACCGAGCGCGTGCTTACCAATGCTGCCGTAGAACGATTGCTGGAAAAAGAAGCAGCATTAGGAAAGGACATCAAGTTTGAGGATATTGCATCTGAGGTAGCTGGCGTCTATCCAAAAGTGATGCTGGACGGAGAGGTTGATCGTGGAGCTTGGTCCTGCGGCATGGTCGCCGGCTTGATCAATGACATCCCTTCGGTGCAAGAACTTATGGATCGAATCATGAATGAAGCTTCATCAATCATTAACGATCGCTTCGCAGGGATGCAATAATATTAAAAGGGAGCAGCTCGAGGTCAGGACGGGCGAGTCAATAGTCCAAACAGGGGTAGGGCTGTGTGTCTCCACCGGGCTTCGCGCTCGTTGCAAACTGCTGGCGCAGTGAGTCGAACCACCGGCACGAGGGTTTTCAGTAGACATCGTGACCGAGTCTCTACTTGAATCAATGAATTAAAACTGTCAAACCAGGGTGTGCTAAGAAGCGTGCTAAGAAGTGTGCTATGAATGTCTAGTCAATGTACCCTAAAACTACTGTCGCTTTATTCTGCCCCTTGATTAACCAACTCTCCGAAACCCCTTGCTGCTATAATGAGCACTGCTTCCCCTACGACAATCTACGAGCTTCTATGCCATTTTTAAAACTTGGATTATGTAATCCTATTGTACAAGCGATTGAAGAGTTGGGTTATACAACTCCTACCCCGATTCAGAAACAAGCCATCCCCGTCATTATTTCTGGTAAAGACCTCATTGCCACCGCTCAAACGGGGACAGGTAAAACCGCCGCTTTTGTCCTGCCGCTATTAACCTTATTTAACAAAGAGCGTTGCTTGCGAGGCAAACGTATACGCGCCCTTATCCTGACTCCTACACGTGAATTAGCGGTGCAGGTTGCTGCGAATGTTGTTGAGTACAGCAAGCATGTAAACCTAAGTTCTATGGCTGTTTATGGCGGTGTTGATAGCGAACCACAACAGCAGCGTTTAATTAAAGGCATTGATATTTTAGTGGCTACCCCGGGCAGATTGCTGGATTTGGCTCATCAGCGTGCGCTGCATTTTGATGAGCTTGAAGTGCTGGTGTTAGATGAAGCAGACCGAATGGTGGATATGGGTTTTGGTGACGATATCAAGAAGATCATTGAGCGCTTACCTGCAGAGCGTCAAAACCTATTGTTCTCGGCTACCGTGAACAATAGCGTTCGCATCTTTGCCAATTATTTTTCAGCCAGCAAAATGGGTCGACCCGCTGTTGAGATATCGATTTCACCAAAAGCCACAGCGGCACCTAATATTGAGCAGTGGTTAATCACCGTAGATAAAGACACTAAGTCTGCCTTGCTGAGTCATTTAATTAACGAGCAGAAATGGGATCAGGCGTTAATTTTTATCGAGAAGAAACACTCTGCTGCCAAACTGGTGGCTCAACTTGCAAAACGCGGTATTGAGGCAGATGCCATTCACGGTGATAAAAGCCAAGCCATGCGTGAAAAGATTTTGGCTGATTTTAAATCTGAAAAACTAAAATACCTAGTTGCCACAGGCGTTGCCGCCCGCGGCATAGATATTGATGAGCTGAGTCGCGTTGTTAATTATGACCTGCCCTTTAAACCGGAAGAATACATTCACCGCATTGGCCGAACCGGTCGTGCTGGCGCTACAGGCGAAGCCATATCGTTTGTGGCAATGGGCGATTTTAAAAATTTATGCGCCATTGAAAGCCGTTTAAACCATATCGTCAACCGAAAAGAGATCGAGGGTTTTCCGCTTAGAAAAGTGGTTCCCGTTTCAATTTTAAATTATGTCCCTAAGAGCAAACGGTAGCGAAAATTCATACCAGTGGCGTGTTACTTCTTCTATTCTATTTTGCCTTTTAAGTCGGCGAATCAAAAGAATCAAAGGAGTCAGAATGCTTTGATTCTATTGTCGTTCAAACAACTCAATTTATGGTGGAAGTCGGCCGGTGGTGCCATGAAAGTCCTGCTGTTTTATATCCTCAAGGATCTTCGCTTAGTTGTCTTTATTAAGAGGAGACATTTGGGTTGCAAGTATTCACCGATTACTCTGAGCTGAAACCATCGTTTGGGTTCTTGGATTCAAA
>JABJKL010000068.1 GCA_018660405.1 Pseudomonadota bacterium
AATCCGAATCTTCCACGAAAAGCAACTAGCACCATCCTGGGATTATACGGACGCAGATGGCAATAGGTTGGGTCAAAAGGTAACCCCTATAAAACGAGTTGGATTATACGTACCCGGTGGCAAAGCCAGTTATCCATCTAGTGTGTTGATGAATGCTATCCCCGCATCGGTTGCGGGGGTAGAAGAGCTAATTATGGTAAGCCCAACCCCAGCTGGAAAAACCAATCCAATGGTGCTTGCAGCTGCATTTCTCAGCGGTGTAACCCGAGTGATTCGAGCTGGCGGAGCACATGCCATCGCCGCCCTCGCCTGGGGCACTGAAACAATTTCTGCGGTAGATAAAATTGTCGGTCCAGGAAACATTTATGTCGCCACCGCCAAGCGTCAGGTGTTTGGCAAAGTCGGAATCGACATGATTGCCGGGCCTTCTGAAGTTTTAATCGTCTTCGATCAGTCCGCAAACACAGACTGGGTAGCAATCGATCTTTTCGCTCAAGCAGAGCACGATGAGCTGGCACAAAGTATTGCGATCACCGACACCATTGAACGAGCCCAAGAACTTCAAGCTTCAATTAATCGTCTACTTCCAGATATGCCACGCTCAGACATCATTGAAAAATCGCTACGCAAAAACGGCGCCATCATTGTTGCCAAAAAAGAGCAGTTCGCCTCTCTATGCGATCAAATTGCCGCTGAACATCTTGAGTTGATGACCGAAAATGCAGTTGAACTTTCCGAGCAAGTGCAAAATGCAGGAGCTATTTTTATCGGCCAACACAGTGCCGAATCACTTGGTGATTACTGCGCCGGACCAAATCACGTTTTACCAACATCGGGAACCGCTAGATTTAGCTCCCCTTTAGGCGTGTATGATTTTCAAAAGCGCAGTAGTATTATTGAATGCTCAGCGGAAGGTAGTGCACAGCTCGCCCCAATTGCCGAAACATTAGCTAGATCCGAGAACCTGGAAGCGCATGCTCAGTCAGCAGGATTACGAAAGGCCTCAAAATAGCTATCCCGACAATAGCAGCGACCGTGATAAAATCGCATAGTTAGTAAACACAAGCTATCACGTACAAGTAACTCTCTACTTTTAAAACAACAATTTCATTTCAAACACTTGGCCTCAAAACCATCATGAGTAACAGAACATCCAGCGTCGAACGAAACACCAATGAAACTCAAATCCGTATCGAAGTAAACCTCGACGGCAGCGGTCAATCTGACCTCCAAACTGGTGTACCTTTTCTCGACCACATGATTGATCAAATCGCACGGCACGGCTTGATAGACATTACCGTTAATGCTGCTGGTGACTTACACATTGATGATCACCATACAGTAGAAGATATTGGTATAACTCTAGGGCAGGCGATTAGTAAAGCGGTCGGTGATAAGCGTGGTATTCGACGCTATGGGCATGCCTATGTTCCATTAGACGAAGCGCTATCACGCGTAGTTGTCGATTTTTCGGGGAGACCCAGCTTAATCTATCCGGTTAGTTACCCGCGAGCCCGTATCGGTGGATTCGACGTTGATTTACTATCCGAGTTTTTTCATGGTTTTTGTAATCACGCTTTGGTAACTCTCCATATCGATAATATTCGTGGTGAAAATGCACATTACATCGCTGAAACAATATTTAAAGCTTTTGGCCGTGCCCTGCGTATGGCGCTCGAATTCGATTCAAGAGTTGGCGACTCGATACCATCGACAAAGGGTAGTCTTTAGCAGACTTTTGTTTAAACCGAATTCGCAATCCTTCACAAAACAATGATAACCGTAGTTGACCTAGGTATGGGTAACTTGCGCTCTGTCGAGAACGCGTTGAGGAAGGTCGCACCAGACCAAACGATAACCGTATCCTCAAAGGATCAACATATATTTGATGCTGAACGGATTGTGCTGCCTGGACAAGGCGCTATTGGTACCTGGTTTAAGGCATTTAATAGCCTAAATTTATCTGTAGCACTTAATGATGCTATCGAAAATAAACCGTTGCTCGGGATTTGCGTTGGACAACAAGCCATGTTCGAGCGAAGCGAGGAGGACGGAGGCGTAACGGGACTTGGGCTTTTTAAAGGTCAGGTACGGCATTTCAAACAGTTTCATAGTCGCGAGGCGAGTCTAAAAATACCGCAAATGGGCTGGAA
>JABJKL010000026.1 GCA_018660405.1 Pseudomonadota bacterium
AGATGGGTATTTGACCACCCTCACCAGGTTCTAAATCAGAGTTGGGAAAAGGAATGACATCACGACATACGCTACAAGCTTCACCGCTTGCTTCACAAGTGGCCTGCGCCTGCGCCTCCTGCCAGGTCGAGCCGAGTGATATCGCAACAACCCCAGCCAACATTTTCGGGATAAAGCTCCCAGACCTTATGAAGCTCAGTTTCAAACAAGTAATTCGAGACATAGCTGACGGCATCGATTTCTCCTCAAGAGTATTGGAACACTGCGCGAATCATAAAAACATGAACGTTAAAATAATGAAGCCAACAAGCACCTCACTAAACTCAAAATTCCTACAGACCCGCAAGCTGAATTATAAGAGGTATGAGCATTCTGTGATACGCCTGCGTACCATTCATTAAAGTTATTTTTAATATTTATTGCGGCGCTTTAAGGTATTTAACGTAGATGATATCTTGTTTGTGTCACTATCTAACTCCTATACCTACTTAAAATGACAGCCTTCTCAGCAAATCCTGAGCAAACCAGTGTCTTCATTTTAGCGGCAGGGCGCGGTGAACGAATGCGTCCGCTAAGCGATTCCACCCCCAAGCCTCTGTTACGGGCAGGTGGAAAAAGCCTGATCGAGCACCATTTAGAGATGCTTGCAAAGCAAGGATTTCGCCATGTCATCATTAATGTAGCTCACTTGGGACAGCTCATTATTGATGCCATCGGCAATGGTGAGTCCTATGGTCTTGATATTCACTTTTCGTTTGAGCGCGCGGGCGCGCTGGAGACCCTGGGTGGCATTCGGCATGCGGTAAACAAAATACGCAGCGAACACTTTCTGTTGATCAATGCGGACGTTTGGAGCAACGCTGACTATTCGTCGCTATTACAACAACAGCCCGAAATCGCTCATCTACTGATGGTGGAAAACCCTCCGCACCACCCCGATGGCGATTTCATACTTTTAAATGATGGTGTGCTTGATCTTGATCCCGAGAATCCTTCAAAGCTCCGAAGAACTTACACCGGGATTGGCTTATATAACAAATCATTTATAGCCTCACTCGAAGAACAGCACGCACCGCTGGGGCCACTACTGAGAACAGAAGTCCTAAAGAACCGACTTACCGGTGTACTACATGAAGGTGACTGGTTTGATATTGGTACACCCAATCGGCTCCATGAACTTGATCGATGGCTGAGTCTTAAAGGCAACGAACACTAGTGCTATTCTCACACGCTCGTCAAATTTGCCAAGCCCCTGCGGGCTGAATCATCTGATTCACTCCCTATGGACTCGCTGCGAAGCGTTAGTCAGCGCCTTGGCCAGACAAGATACTACGGAAATTTTTACCTCCGGCATCATTTGCTCAATACCCAACGCCCGCACACTGGTTGTTTGCAAGCCCTGATAACCGCAAGGATTAATATTGTCAAAAGGCGTCAAATCCATATCAACATTCAAACTAAGGCCGTGATAACTGCTGCCCTTGCGCACTCGCAGGCCCAAAGCAGCAATTTTAGCGCCATCGACATACACCCCCGGTGCACCGCGCTGCCGGGTCGCACTCACACCAAACATCCCCAAATAGTCTATAACGGCCTGCTCCATCACATTGACAAGTATCCGAATCCCAAAACCTCGTCGACGAAGATCAATTAAACTGTAAATGACTAATTGACCAGGCCCGTGGTACGTGATGTGCCCGCCACGATCTGATTTCACAACCGGTATTGTGCTGGCGCGAAGGGTCCTTTCATCGCATGAAACGCCTTGCGTATAAACCGGCGGATGTTCGAGCAACCATAACTGATCTATAGTGTTTTCGTTTCGCGACTCAGTAAAACTACGCATCTCGGATTGCGTAATTAAATACTCCCGCGCACCACACTCTCTTACTTCAAAACCCGAATTTTGATGATGACTCATTATGAACTAATCGAAATAACGCATGCGCACCGACAAACAAAGGCGGCATTTTTAGAAAGTGTTAAATTTTTACAGACAGGAGACCTTTGCACGAGCAGGGCTTTTGTTCCTTTCGTAAAAATAAATAGCCAAGGTAAAAACGCACAGAATGAGGGAGTTTATAATACATAAATGACCGACTGAGACTGTTTTTAACGCCGCCAGAGGACAACACAACATCGTGCAAAGGTTTCACAGAGTCTTCAACCTGTTAGAGAGTCATCAATACTTGCTCATGCGCATGCAACTGCTTATATGCAAGCTCCAGTTCTATCCTGCTCAACAAGACAATCGTTGCAGATACCGATACATAATTGCCCTTTCCCGATTGATTGATGTCAAACGACACACCATTATTTTCGGTACTGTTATCGGCAAAATCAGCAAACACACTTTTTACAGCATCAATCGCGGTCGAATGGTTTCGACACATCGCCTTAAAGGTATAAGTACACGGGTACTCTAATAGATCAAACCCGTCTTTATCAGTCATAAAGCATTCTAGTGCTCTTTCAGTATGATATTGCCTAATCAGAGTGAACCAGATGATTCAAAGCAAGGCGCAGTTCGAAGAGAATGGCCGAGTCCTTTTCAAGGACTGCAACGCTGGTTTGGATCATCTGGTTCACTCCCTGCGGGCGTGCTGCGAAGCATTCGTCCGCGTTGTTGAGCCTCTTGGCAATGGCTAGCCATTACCTGCGAGCCTCGCCT
>JABJKL010000041.1 GCA_018660405.1 Pseudomonadota bacterium
GTCTTTCGCGTTAGTGCTACCCGTTATATATACGAGTCCATCAGGGTCAATTAATAAATCTTGTGCGAGGATGTGTCCCTCACCTGAGAGCGTGCTGGATGACAATAGTTCCAGCTCTGGCGAATAGCGCGCTACGAATAACTTGCTGTTGTGTTTCGCAAAAACCGCATTGTCCAGGGTGAAACCCGGGAAGTCGCTTGAGGTGGTATGCCCCGCAATTATGACGTCTCCGTTGGGTGTGATGGCAATAGCCGTGGCGCGATCAAAGCCGTCACCCATCAGTTCGGCTCGTACGGATGGCTGATGACTATCATTTTCAAATCGAAACAAGACGACTGATTGATTGATGCCGCTCGCATTTGCACGTTGATGAATTCGACCGGCGACATAATTTATTCCAGAGGGCGTTTGCGCCAGAAGCTGACCGCTGGTATGTCGGTCTTGCGGGTCTGGTTTTCCAGTATCGGGCTGGTCATCAATGATTGTGGCTCCCCGCACGGCTAACTGTTCCGGATTGCTGCTGATGATGCCTAGCTGATCATGCCTTTCCAGATTCCGTTCTATGCGCGCGGCGCCCACCAAGATCAGTATTACTCCTATCCAAACGATTACGCGTGGGCCATTCAATAGCCTTTGAGTTTTGTTTGTCATCGAATTTGTATTTTACTCGGGCAATTGGGGCTGGGAGGGTTGGGTCGAATTAAGTTGGTTGCATTATGCCTATTTTATCTTTATCGATGCTATTGATTAGAAATCCAATCTAAAATGATGAGCCAGGCTGGTCGAGGAACTCAATTTCTTGTTGCGTTGATGTTCGCCCAAGTATTTTATTGCGATGCGGGTATCGGCCAAAACGATCAATGATGGCTTTATGTTTTAATTCAAAGTCGAGATTGTTTTCCAAGCCAGGTTGGTCGAATAGGTGAAGCGCTTGATTGTGGATATCAAGTGATTCGCTGTGCATGTACGGTAGATACATAAAACTCTTTTCAGCTGGAGTAAGGCTCGCGTCTTCGCCTAGTTTGACGGTCTTTTGTGCCAGTTCAAGTGCCAGTGGGTCGCTGGCAAAAGCGCGCGGGTCATCGCGATAAATGTTCCGCGAGAATTGATCCAATACAATAATCTCGGAGAGTCGACCATTTGGAGTGTTGCGCCAGCTACTCAACCCTCCGGTATGGGCATCGGCATGAACCTGCAGAAATCTTTGCCGGATATTTTGATCCTGTTGTGCAGATTTGCGCCACCAGTCGGCTGGCGTCAGCTCATTGAACCAGAACGTCAGTATTGTTTGAGCATCCACTATTTACGTCTCTGCTTAGGCTGCAAACTGCAATTCAGCCAGCTGCGCATAGAGGCCTCGTTGCTTGATAAGTTCATTATGGGTGCCTGAGTCGATAATTTCTCCATCACTAATAACGATAATACGATCTGCTTTTTTTACAGTCGCCAGCCGGTGGGCAATAACCAGAGTGGTTCGGTCTTTCATCAGACGTTCCAGCGCTTGCTGGACCAGGCGCTCGCTTTCAGCATCCAATGCGCTTGTCGCCTCGTCTAGAAGCAGCACCACTGGGTCGCGCAGAATGGCTCTTGCGATCGCAATACGCTGTTTTTGACCGCCTGAAAGGAGTACTCCGCGTTCTCCCAAATTGCTATCAAAGCCCTGTGGGAGCTTTTCGATAAATTCCAATGCGTGCGCGGCTGCGGCAGCTGCTCTCACCTGTGCATCTGAAGCATCAGGTTTGCCATAGCGTATATTTTCAAGCGCGCTGGTTGCGAAGATGACGGGTTCCTGAGAAACGATGCCCAGTTGATCACGAATTTTTCGAGGGTCGGCCGACATGAGGTCAACGCCATCCAGCAACACTTTTCCGCTTTTGGGATCATAAAAGCGTAATAGCAGCTGATACAGTGTTGTTTTGCCAGCACCCGAAGGGCCGACAATGGCAATTTGTTCACCGGGCTGAATGTGCAGACTAAGATTTTTTAAAGCCACATGGCCGGGTCGAGACGGATAGAAAAAAGTCACATCCTTAAATTCAATCTCACCCCTGGCAGGGTCAGTCAGGGCGATTGGGTTTTGCGGTGCTTTTATGTCAGCCTCAGTCGCTAGCAGCTCCATTAACCGTTCGGCTGCGCCGGCTGCTCGTTGCAGGGAAGTCATCACTTCACTCAGCGCACCTACCGAGCCTGCGACTAAAACCGAGTAGAACAGGAAGGCAGATAGTTCACCAACACTCATTCGGCCTTGAACAACGTCATTGCCGCCTATCCAGAGAACGCTCCCTATGGCGGCAAACACCAGCAGTATCACTATGCCGGTCAACACCGCTCGCTGACTGATTCGGCGTCTGGCTGCCTGAAAAGAACGTTCAACTTCCTTTTTGAAATGCGCCCGGTCTTGATCTTCATGGCTAAAGGCTTGCACAGTGCGAATACCGTGCAACGCTTCGTCAGCATAGGCGCCTATGTCGGCGACCCGATCCTGACTTTCGCGTGAAAATTGTCTCACCCGGCGGCCAAAGAATACAATCGGGCCAATAACCAGGGGCACAACCAACAAAATCATTCCGGTTAACTTAAGACTGGTGATGGCGAGCATCACCAGTCCACCGACCATGATGAATGCGTTGCGTAGCGCTATTGAAACGGACGAACCAATCATTGATTCGAGCACGGTTGTGTCGGCGGTTATTCGGGATAAAATTTCGCCGGTTTTGGTGGTCTCGAAAAACCCCGGGCTTAAGCTGAGCACATGGCTGAATACCGCTTCACGGATATCGGCATTCACGCGTTCGCCTATCCAGGATACGAAGTAAAAACGAAAGGCGGTTGAAATCGCGTTGACAACAATAATGATGCCCAAGGCACCTAAAGCTTGTGTCAGCAGCGCGCTGTTTCCTCCGGCAAAACCATTGTCCACCAAATATTGTATGCCACGCCCTAGCGCGAGCGTCGTGCTCGCCGCTAGCAGCAGAAAGAGCAGTGCGAGAAAGACCTGTTTTTTGTAGGGCTTTATAAACTCAAATATTGGTTTGAGTTCGGCAAGATTTTTGCCTTTCGGGCGATCAATATCGCGTGCGTTTTGTGTCATCTGGGGGGCTCTGAACCATACGTTTATTTACTACACTGCACTAATGAGCGGCCGGGGAGAGTTGCGGTTTAAGCGTAAACGTTACGCACTTTGCTTGATAAAGGAATTTAGCGGACCGGTTTTATCCAGCCGAACTCATCGTCGATGCGACCTTCCTGCAGGCCTAATAACTTATCGCGCATTTGGTTTGCGATTTTACCTTCCGGGTGTTTCGGTATGTAATCGGTGCCCTTGTCGTGCAAGCATGAGATCGGGCTTACGATAGCGGCAGTTCCACAGGCAAAGGCTTCAGTGCATGAGCCATCAGAAATTGCAGACAGAACTTCATCGATAGATAGCTCGCTCTCGATCACGTCGATATTTGTCGACTGGGCGAGTTTAATCACACTATCTCGGGTGACA
>JABJKL010000039.1 GCA_018660405.1 Pseudomonadota bacterium
AACGTACGCTCAAGCACCGCTTTTATTTTGTCATTCGCATAACTCACCGGTTCCAAACCATTACGTCGTGACAAATAAGGATGCACCATATCGCCCTGTATAGGGCCAGGCCGAACAATGGCAATTTGAATAACCAGATCATAAAAATTGGCCGGCTTTAAACGCGGTAGCATTGACATTTGTGCTCTTGATTCAATTTGGAATACCCCGACGGTATCGCCTCGCTGAATCATTTGATAAACCGCTGGATCCTCAGCGGGAATATCAGATAGTTGCCAGGGCTTGCCTGTTATATCCGACAAATAAGCCAAACCACGACGCAGCGCCGATAACATCCCTAAAGCTAAAACATCGATCTTGAGGAGCCCTAAAGCCTCCAGATCATCTTTTTCCCACTGAATAACCGTTCGCGCAGGCATGGCTGCATTTTCTACCGGCACCAAAGCAGAGAGTGTATCTCTGGCAATAACAAAGCCACCGACATGCTGAGACAAATGACGCGGAAATCCGATCAGTTGATCAGCTAGATTTAACCATTGACGAACTGCAAACTGGCTCGTTGATAAACCTGATTGCTTAAGTATTTCATCCGCATCACTCGACAAAATATGTTTTTCACGCCAACGGCTATGAATCGACACGGCATCAATTCTGTCAGGCGGTATGCCCAATACCTTGCCAACCTCACGGAAGGCGCTCTTGCTACGAAAGGTAATAACCGTTGCCGCCAAGGCTGCACGATTCCGGCCATACTTGCGATAAATATACTGAATAACCTCTTCGCGGCGTTCATGCTCAAAATCGACATCAATATCAGGTGGCTCCTGTCGTTCACGAGAAATAAAGCGCTCAAATAAAAGGCTCATCCGCGCGGGATCAACTTCCGTGATATGCAGACAAAAGCAAACCGCCGAATTGGCAGCTGAGCCCCTGCCCTGATGTAAAATACCCTGCTGCCGGGCAAACCGTACAATGTCTTCAACGGTTAAAAAATAATGTTCAAAACCCAACTCTTGGATTAATGCCAACTCGTGAGTCAGCAGCGCCTGAATATGCTCGGGTGTGCCATTTGGCCAGCGCTCTACTGCCCCTTGCTTAACCAAAGTTGTTAACCAGCTAATTGCAGTATGCTCTTTGGGCACCAATTCAGCGGGATATTCATAGCGTAATTCGTCGAGCGAGAAATCGCACAGTGCGGCAATTTCAACACTTTGTTGCAGCCATTCTGCTGGATACAATACGCCAAGGTAACGGCGCGAACGTAAATACAATTCTGCGTTTTTATGCCCGCGGTAGCCTAATTCAGATAACAGGCAACCATGACGAATAGCATCGAGCACATCGCGTAAGGCACGTCGTTCACGTCGGTGCATGTGCACATTGCCACTGGCACAAATCGGCACAGACGAACTGACAGAAATCTGCTTGAGCTGACGCAGACGATTTGACTCATTCCATTGCAAACTGCGTTCCGCTGCCAGCCACAAGCGGTCTGCGGCGTACTCCTTCAACCAGGCTAAATCGGGATAACGCTGATCACTACCCGATAGATAAAGTAATAAGCAGTCAGAAGTTTCATGTTGCTGTAGCTGCTCGCGGTTTAACTGGTAGCTGCCCTTTTTTGCATTGCGCCGTGCCAGGGTAATCAACGAACATAGTTGCTGATAACCTTTTCTGGAACGCACCAAAAATACTAAACCGAGCGCATCATCCAGATGAAATTCACTACCAATTAATAGTTTGATATTTAGAGTCTTGGCGGCAGTATGTGCTTTAACAACCCCTGCAACGCTACATTCATCAGTAATCGCTATTGCCCGATAATCAAGCTCATGAGCACGCACCACCAGCTCTTCTGGATGCGAGGCGCCACGTAGAAAGGAGTAATTACTGATGGTGTGCAGTTCGGCGTAATCCGGTGGCCCCATAGGCAATTGAACAAGGCTTACTAGAAGCGATTGATATCAGGCGAATAATCCGTGCAGAAACCACTCATGGCTTTCCAAATCACGGTAAATCCATGCGTGTCTTGATTGCGTGTCTTGCACTACATAATAATCGCGCCGCATGTCGTCCTCATCCCACCAGCCACTTTCAATACGTTCCGGACCAGAGATGCGCTCATAGCCTGCTGGCCAGCCACGCAACAATTTTCCCAGACGTTGCGCGCTATCAAGCAACCAACAAGGCCTTGAGTCCTTCAAATTATCAGTTGCATGATTAGTCGGTTTACCCGCTTCAACAGCTTCGGATGAGAACAATGCCAACTGCTTTTCGGGCCGATAATCTGGCCGTGTATCCAAAAAAATCAAATGGCTCTCACCAAGCCGAACAGATAACTCGGCCAGCGTAGTCGACCAATCGTCGCGTCCGGCTAGTGTTGCTTGCCGAAATAAATCCAGATTTTGCAAATGCTCCGGATACACATGTTGGCTATGCAATTGCAGTTGATTAACGGGTTCTGACAAGGTTTGGCGTTCTAAATAAAGCTCCAGTAATGGCCGCCACTGCGATTTATGCGCGCTGCCTTGGCGATTGCCAATCTTCATACACTCAATAACACGACCATTGTGCAAAAAAATAAATTCCATTTGGCTTGTCACTGCATTAATCGAAGTTAACCAATCACATAATTGCTCCAATAAAAGTTCACAAGCTTGATTTAACCAGCAGCGACTATCAGCTTCTGATTCAAGCTCTAATGATTGCGAAAAACAAGGCTTGTTCTTATGCGCTTGCCGTCGGTCTAAAATCTTGCCTTGAATGCGTTCCAGCAAAGCAACAAAGTCATCACCAAAACGTTCTCGCAAGCCTGGCAAAGGTAAGCGCCATAGATCTTGCAGGGTATCGACACCCATATTCTGTAATTTCTGCAAACCGCGTTCGATGTTTTTAAGCACGCCTTTCAAAGGCAAACAAACCACAGGTAACGAGCCTAAAGCGGTTTTAATCGCGGCTGCTTCAGTAACCAGAATTGATTGCCCTGCGCGAGCCAACATTAAACTTGCTTCTGGTGCAGGTGCTCCGGCCAACACAAAACGAAACTTTTCACGTGTTTTTAAATTAGCTTCCAGAGAATCACTTAATGCCGATAAACCACCGAATAACTTTACACTATCGCGCACTTCAAGCAGAACGGCATCAGGCTGTTCAACACTTATCATTGGTGTAAACACCTGCAAATGTTCAGCCAGGTTAACCAGGTATTGTTGTTCTTTTTCTGCCTGGCGTTCACAAGCTTGTAAATCAACGCATAAGGCTTGAGCTGATAGTAATTTCATACCGGGCGTAATGCCCATCTCAAAAGCAAACTCACAGACGCTATAAACAATGGATTGACCATGCTGCTGTTCGGTCACTACTTTTGGCTTATCGGCTTGCTCGAAATCACAAACATCCAGACCAATATCGGGTAAATAAACGGCCAGCCAAACAGGTTCCGTCGATGTTGAGGCATCGGCTAATTCTGGCTGCTCGGCAAAAGGTAAACCAGATGCACTAGATGGCCCAGATATATTAGGCGATAAACGTGGATACCCAGCACCATCATGCCCCGACCTGGATTCGGCTCTATATCCAGATCTGGCAGATTTATCTGCGTTTGTTAATGCCAGTTCAGTTGTACGGATACTTCGCCGCATAGACTCTTGAGCTTTCTAAAATGTACTGCCAAGCCACTTGGGTTGGCTTTTAACTGCAGCCGTACACTCAGCGGCAATGCCGACTGATCATTTAATGAACGGG
>JABJKL010000106.1 GCA_018660405.1 Pseudomonadota bacterium
AATATCTCGTACCGTTTTCTCAGCACTGCGTTTCGTTGATTTAGAATAAGTCATCATCGTTTCCTCTTGGGTTAACGATGAACGAAAACTCTCTCTTAAACAATCACCTTAAACTGTCCAACTAGTGCTGACGGGGTACAGGTCTACACGGAAATGAACGATAAAAAAATAAAACCAGAATCTGGTGCGTCTGCTGACGCTATTGAGTTCCATTATGGAACCGGTAACGACTATTTTGCGCTGTGGCTGGGTGAATCGATGGCCTACTCGTGCGCGCTATGGAATTCCGACGATGAAAGCCAAAGTTTGGATGATGCGCAGCGGGCAAAAATACGATACCACTGCGAGCAAGCCCGGGCCAAAGATGCACAAAGTGTTCTGGACATTGGTTGCGGTTGGGGCGGTGTGCTTCAAGCTTTGGTCAACGACTATGGCGTAACACGCGCGGTTGGTTTGACCTTAAGCGACAGCCAGCTGGAGTGGGTAAATCAACTTGGCAGCACGAAAATCGAAGCACGCCTTGAAAGTTGGAAAGATCATGACCCTGATGTTCAGTATGATTCGATCATATCGATTGGAGCGTTCGAGCATTTTGCGAAATTGGGTCTATCTGAAAAAGAGAAAGTAAAAATTTATCGCGAATTTTTTACCCGTTGCCACGGCTGGTTAGGGGCGCGTGGTTGGATGTCGTTACAAACGGTTGCCTATGGCAATTCCTTACCCAAGGATTTTGACCAATTTATTGCCAAAGAAATTTTTCCTGAAACCGATACGCCGCGATTGGTGGAAATTGCAGCGGGTGCGGAGTATTTATTTGAGGTGGTTGCTCTACGTAATGACCGAGACGATTACCGCCGCACGTTACGCGCGTGGTTCAGTCGGTTAAAAGAGAATCGGGTGCAAGCGGTTGAGTTGAAAGGCGAGGAAGAAGTGCAGCGGTTTGAGCAGTACTTGCGGCTAATGGCCTATATGTTTGAGGTTGGTGGCCTGGATTTGCATCGAATAACTTTGCGTAAAATTGATAAGCCTAAAGTTGCTTGAACCAGCAGCTTAATCCAACCTTTTAATCTGGCTCGGTGTGCTTCGCGTTTTCTGTTGCCCGTAAGATTCGTTCGGGACTGACGTCTATCGATTGCTGAAACTGGATTTCGTCGTTTTTGTAGGGCTGACGACAGTAAAAATGTCGTTTCTTGCCGCTGGTTGTACGCGGAATGATTCGAGACCGGCTGATCAGGATTCGCGTTATCGGGAACGATTCCTTGGGCATGCCGACCAAAAGGGAATCTACTTCTGATTCAGATATTGCTTTTTGGCGTTCAACCAAAACAACGATATCGCTATTGGGGTCGCGTATGTCGGCGTCAAAAACCGCGATATGTTCGTGAGAAGTGCCTACCAAAATAGCTATTTTTTCTTCGAGTGCGCTGACCAAATAATTTTCACCATTGCGAATAATAATGTTTTTAATGCGCTCGAGAATGTAAAGCTCACCATTCAGAATGATACCTATATCGCCAGTTCTTAATTGTCCGCCAGAAAATTTATCGATTAATTGTTCATTGGCAGCATCACCACAAGTTACGTACCCCATGGCAACGGAGCTACCTGAAACAGTTATCTCGCCGGTGATACCTTCATCCGCTATTGCTTCGCCCTTTTTGTCGACTATACCAAGTTGCAAACCTTCTATTGCATGACCCGCGGTGCAAGCGGCAATACTTGTGCCAGAGCCATAATCTTTCAGTGCGTCTTCATCAAAATTTATTTTACCCAGAACTTGCACGGGCTCGCCGATTGCAATCGAGTTAGCCTCCAGTTCGATAAAATTTGCCTTATGTTCTGTCAGTGAAATGCTGGTGATGATTGTCGACTCTGCCAAACCGTATGCCGGGCGAATCATTTCGGGTCGAATGCCAGCGGGTTTAAATTTCTCGGTAAACGAACTAATCGTTGATACGCGAATAGGTTCGGCACCGACAAACAGGTGCTTTACATGCTGCAAATTCCAACGGCTAACATCTTTATCGGAAATCAAGCGGGAGCAATGGTCGTAGCCAAAATTAGGTGCGGTGGCAATGGTGCAACCGTAATCGTTCATGCTTCGTAACCACATGGCCGGGCGTTTTACGAATTGGGTTGGGGTCATCAGGTACAAGGGGTAGTCGTTGCAGAAGCAAAATAGAACGGCGCCCACCAGACCCATGTCATGGAATAGCGGCAGCCAACTCACCATGCTTTCATTGTTATCCATGTGGACCGCTTTTCGAAGTCCGCGCACGTTGGCAATGATGTTGCCGTGTGATATCGCGACCGCTTTGTGATCCCCAGTAGATGAGCTGGTGGTTTGGAAAAACGCCACATCATCCGGGTTTGGACGAAAATCGGCAGCGGGCGTATCAAGCGTATCCCAATCGCCTTCCACGGATTCACTGAGACGTATGGTGCTCACTTCGGGTGGAATGAGCTCATGAAACTTTTCGTTCAGGCCTTCTTCTAACACCAGCATTGCCGGCTTTTTAAAGCCCAGCCCCCAGTGCCGAATGCGCTCTACCAGCGCCTCGTGGCTACCTAGCGACAATGGCATCGGGAAAATCATAGGTATCGCTCCGATGGAAACGGTTCCGTAAAAAGCGACCAACGTTGCATAGGGAGAGTGACAGGCAATCATGATCACTCTGCCCGCATGTGCTCCTTGGTTCTGTAATTGCTTGCCAAAGGCAAACGCGCGCTTGCTTAGCTCACTGTAGGTGACGCTCGAGTACGCACGAATGGCAGGGTTCCAGCAATGTAAGGCATGTTCCGAATCGCCTGTTTCGGCGTGACTTAACATGACCTCCACTAACGTGGTTGGTGGGGTGCTCATTTAGGTAGATAGGTGGAAGTGAAAATTGGTGTTAACTAACTTGGGTTTTTTGTTGGATGATTTTAATCATATCGTCAATGGTCGCCAGTTCTGCCGACTCGCTGTCGCTTAACTCGATATCGAAAAGCTCCTCTATATGCAGAATCAACTCGATTCGGGCGAATGAATCCAGTCCGCTGTCTTCAAAATTGAGATCGGGTCGCACAATTTCCGGTTTTATTTTGGTTTTTTCTGAAATGAGCTTGGTCAGCTGTTCGCTTATCGCGTTGTAATCATTCACAAGGAGCTCCGGTTAACTTCCAGTATAGTAATGTAGTCAGTCGATGAGACAATCAAGTTTAGACTCGGCTGAAGCTATTATCCGTTATGACCAAAAAATTTAGAAAGACTTTTTTGCATTATGTACTGTTATTACTTGGTCCGCCGTTGGCCTGGTTATATTTGCGCTTCACGCAGTTAAGTTCCAGAATCGTTATTGATGGGCATCATTTCGTTGAACAAGTTGAAGTCAGTAATGCTGATGCTCCGGGGTTCATTTTCGCTTTTTGGCATAATCGGCAAATCATACTTCCTATTGTATCGTCGAAAAGCCAGATTCACTGTCTGATTTCTGCCAGTAAAGACGGCAGTTATGTGGCGGCAATCGTTCGCTTATTTGGTAAAAAATCGATTCGGGGTTCCAGTAGCCGAGGCGGTTTCGAAGCAATGAAGGAAATGATGCGTGTGCTTAAAGCTGGCGATTGCGTTGCTATAACCCCTGATGGCCCACGTGGCCCAGCGGGCGAGGTTAACCCAGGTATTATTCAGATGGCCCAAGCCGTCGGTGTTCCCATTATCCCCGTTGCATTCGATTCGACAAAAAAGAAAGTTTTTTCCAGCTGGGATAAATTTATTTTGCCTTATCCCTTTAGCAAAATCGCCATTGTATTCGGTCGACCCATTGAGATTGCTGTGGCTGAGTCGATCGAATCAGGTTGTGAGAAAGTGCGTATCGGTTTAAACGCAAGTGTTGAAAAAGCGACCTCTATGCTGGAAGGGTAAACCGGTTGAACTCAAGGCAAATTTATAGAAAATCATAAAAGTTTTCTTTACTATTTTGCGGACGGGTTTTAAAGCGCTTGTGGACCCAAAAATATTGTTCGGGCATTTCGCGAATCATCTCGGCTATTTGCTGATTCATTAAGGCGGTATCGGCATAGTCGTCGCCGGTCGGGAAATTTTCCAACGGCGCTCCTAATATGACTTCGTAGCCTTGCCCCCAAGGTTTGATTCTGGTTCGACATGGGATGACCGTCGCCTGGCTTGCCGCCGTAAATTTTGCCAGTGCCGGGGTCGTGGATGCTTGTTCATGAAAGAACGGCACGAATATTCCTTTCCGTCCTGCGTCTTGATCGGGTAAATAATAAAAGGGGTCACCCTGGTTGATTAAGCGGAGTACTTTACGTAGCGGTTCTTTGCGCTCGGTTAAGATTCCTCCGTAGCGAGATCGACCACGTTTGGCGACCTCATCCACCAATTTATTTTTAGCGTATTGGTACATAGAGATTACGGTCCGCTCCCTGGAGAGTGCGAGTCCGCTGACATCTATGCCGATGAAATGCGGTGCAAGAAGAATGATATTTTCTCCGGCACCAAGTGCCGCGTCGTAATATTCACGATGGGTGATTTCAACTAAACGGTCGAAACGTTTTGTCGAAATCCACATATTCATGGTTGTTGTAAGAATTGTTTGCCCGATCAGACGAAATTGATGACGATTAATTTGGTGGCATTTTGACTTTGAATATTCAGGGAAACACAGGCGAATATTTTCAAGTGCAATTTTACGTCGGGACCCAACAAGCGCATAAAACGCAATGCCCATTGCTTGTCCTAATAAAGCGATCATGGGTAAGGGTAAAAAGCTAAGAAGACGCATCAAACCCAAACCCAACCACGTGGGCCAGTACCTTGGTGAGGTGAATGACAAAATTGGAAACTTGTTCAAGGTAAATTATTCAAGTTTGAAGTTCAAACGCCAGGAGTACAAACGTGCGTATGGAGGAGTGTCATTTGGAAGATTAACATTTGAAGGTATAAGGTCAGAGTAGAAAACCTGTCTGATGCCTCGATTCTAGAATGGCCATCCTATAGTTTCGCTTGTGTTTTTGACGTTGTCTAGTTGTGGCGGTATAGTTTACCGCAATGGAAACTAAAGAAACATATCACCACGGGAATCTGCGCCAGGCCCTGCTTGAAGAAGCGCGTAGTCTAATCAGAGTCGGCGGTTTAAGCCAATTATCCATGCGTAAACTGGCTGAGCAAGTGGGTGTATCTCGTACCGCCGCCTATCATCATTTTAAGGATAAACGAGCCTTGTTGATAGCCATTGCTCAAGATGGCTTTGAACAGCTTAAGGAGCAGGCTGAGCAGATACCTGATGAGCTATCGGCAACGCAGAAAATGGTGCGCAGGTGCAAACTGTATCTGGATTTAGCATTTGATGACCCCGCTTTGTACGAGTTGATGTACGGCAAAGTGATTTGGAGTGAAGGTGCATCCGATACCCATCTAGAAGGAACGGCCGCACAGATGTTTAAGGATTATTGCGACTTTTACGCCAAACTCGAGGCTTTGAATGAAGTAAGACTCGTCAAGCCACCCGCCCTCATTGCACGAATACATTGGGCTACTTTGCATGGCCTGGCTCGTTTATATGTCGATGGGGTTTTTCGAATAAAACCAGATACCAACCAATTGGCGACGGATATAGTGGATATGCGTATGGCGGGCATTGGGGTAGATCAGCAAGTCGAATGAAGGTTTAACGGACAGATGGTGAAAATTTTCGTGACACTGTATCCGTTTACTCTGAATAAGAGATTGGATGGCGAGAACCAGATAAATGCGGGATACTCTCGTTTAGTGATATGAAACTCAATTTGTAAACTGCAAATATGAAA
>JABJKL010000151.1 GCA_018660405.1 Pseudomonadota bacterium
ATCGATCAGTGGCGAGAGCATTACAACACGATCAGGCCGCACAGTTCACTCAACTATATGACGCCGTTGGCGTTTGCAAACCAAGCAGCATAAAATGAATTATCTCATCCAAGAAATGGTACTAACTTGGGGGAAAGGTCATCCTCATCATCGGTATGTAACTTAGTCCAAAGTCGACGAGCTAATCCAAGAGCAATTCTCCGATCTTTGGTCTTGAGCGATTTTCTGTAGAGTTTACTTTTTATTCCAAGTCGAATCCTTAGAACTTTTACGACTCGTATCTGAAAGTAGTACACCCCGTGATGAGACCGAGTGATATATGAGGGGGTTTTCACCATGAATGTATATAACCAATGTATATAACTATGGTGAATTGGGGTAAAACCCAAAATATAAACTGTTGTTTTATATAGGGTTTTTTGGGTGATATGGTGGCTATGGGTGGACTTGAACCACCGACCCCAGCATTATGAATGCTGTGCTCTAACCAGCTGAGCTACATAGCCCCAATGGCGCGAACCATAACGAAAGCGTGTTTCTGCGTCAATGCCGAAAGCCATGTCTAATGGGGGCTCTCTCAGACAAGTTTGCGCTGAGTCTCAATATTCATTGAGGAAATATAATTAAGCCAACAAACAACACCGCTTCAACGGGTATTCAACACTTGGATTGAAGTTTTGCTGGTAGTCTTAGAGGCGGTTCTCACACATCCGTTACCGCTGCCAAACCCTGCGAGTTGATGTTGAAAACTTACCGTACGGCGTTATTCGCCGATTATTTGGAATAACCAAACGACGCTTCTCATGCCTTGCCTGGATCGTTTTCAGTATCAACGGCGGTAACGAGTCGGCCCCTAGTCGTCAGAATCGTCGTCTCCGTCTGGAGTAACAACATCCACTACCGCACCCGCCACTTTAAAAGGTACTTTGGCAACCGCGATTACCGCATCCGTTGCCGTCTCTATCACCATACCTACGCAGCCGTTTAAGCAACACATCATAACGATAATAATCAATGATTTATACATGGTAATTAGATTTTAGATTAGATAGATGAATCATACACGAAGCGCCTAACACTTCCAATAGTGCAACTCATTCGAAAAATCGCTACTAAATAATGATGAATGCGCGCCTGTTGCACCTGTGCACGTAGTAATCCTTATACATTAAATCGAAAATGCACAACATCGCCATCCTGCATAATGTAATCCTTGCCTTCCAGGCGTATCTTGCCCGCCTCCCTAACAGCTTGTTCAGATTTGTAGTGGTTATAGTCGATAAACGAAATCACCTCTGCCCGGATAAAACCACGCTCGAAGTCGGTATGAATGACACCCGCCGCCTGCGGCGCAGTGCAGCCTTTTTTAATCGTCCATGCCCGCCCCTCTTTTGGCCCGATGGTCAAATAGGTTTGCAACCCTAGCAACTCATAGCCTGCGCGAATAACGCGATTAAGCCCAGCTTCCTGCTCGCCCAGATCTTGTAAAAATGCGAGTTTATCATCGGGTTCCAACTCAGAAAGTTCGGCTTCTATGGCCGCGCATATCACGACTACGCTGGCACCTTCGTGCTTGGCTATTTGCTCAACCGCAGCGACAAATCGATTATCCTCGGTACCGTTTTCGTCAACATTGGCAATATACAAAGTGCTCTTGGCTGTAAGCAGGCACATGGGTTTGAGCATTTTATTCTCATCATCAGTCAGGCTCATCGTCCTTGCTGGAGCACCGGTATCTAAATGCGCCTTTAGCTTTTCCAGAAACTCTCGCTGCACAATGAGATCCTTACCGCCGGCTTTAGCATTTTTTTGGGCACGGATGACGGCTTTTTCGACGGTTTCCAAATCTGCCAACGCTAGTTCGGTGTGAATAATATCAATATCTGAAGCAGGGTCGACCTTACCGGCCACGTGAGTAACATTTTCATCCTCAAAGCACCGCACAACATGTGCTAACGCATCCGTATCGCGGATATTAGCCAGGAACTGGTTACCCAGGCCTTCGCCCTTGGAAGCGCCTTCGACTAGCCCCGCGATATCGACAAACTCCATGGTGGCGGGTAAAACCTTTTGTGGATTAACCAGTTCAGCCAAGCGATCAAGCCGGGGATCTGGCACCTCAACAATGCCTACATTCGGTTCAATTGTGCAAAATGGGTAGTTTTCGGCCTGAATGCCTGAATTGGTAAGCGCGTTAAACAGCGTTGATTTACCAACATTGGGCAAACCGACAATTCCACACCTAAATCCCATAGCTAATCTTATTAAAACGCTTTGGTGACTAATTCTTGGTATGTAGGCGGTTCATTGCAGACTCGAAATCGCCCGCCAAAATTGCCGGCAGCTCGTCCATTGCATCAGCAATGGCACGTTCGAGCAAATCCATTTCTGTGAGAGGTATTCGTTCGTGCGTAAGAAATGGGGTTACCAGTTCTGGACTGCCCGGATGTCCAACGCCAAGCCGTAATCGATGGAAGTCTCCACCACACTTATTGATAATGTCGCGTAATCCGTTATGTCCACCATGTCCGCCGCCTTGTTTCAGTTGCGCGGTTCCTGGCGATAAATCGAGTTCGTCATGCACAACTAATACTTCTTCTATGTCCAATTTATAGTAAGACATAACACTTTGTACTGCATCGCCACTAAGGTTCATAAACGTTTGCGGAGCTAGCAACATGCAACGCCCTGATTCGCCTGCAGGTCCGCCTTCCAGTGGTGCAGACTCTGCATTACCGTGTCGCTCCGCAGCCAGGAATAACCCCGCTTTTCGGCACACAGCATCCAAAAACAAAAACCCGGCATTGTGCCGGGTCTCCGTATATTTGGCGCCGGGATTACCCAGACCGACGATCATCTTGATCGAATCGGGCATTAGTACTCCTCTTACCCCTCGCCCGAGGGCTCGCCACCGTCACTAGCTAGAACATCATCACCGGCCTCAGCTTCTGCCGCTTCTGCATCTGCATCCACTTCCACATCTGCCACATCGACATCATCTCCCGCCTCAGCTTCTGCCGCTGCTGCAAGGCCCTCACCCTGGCGTTTCGGTGCCAGAATCGCCGCAACCGCCAAATCATCACCACCGCTATTAAGCGATGCAATTTCTACACCTTCTGGCAACTTCAATTCACTCAAGTGAATTGACTCGCCTATTTCCAAAGCAGACATATCCGCCTCGAGGTACTCAGGCAGGTTAGCAGGCAAACAAGTGATATCGATATCTGCGATTAATGTGCTTGCAATACCTTTACCAACTGCGACGCCTGGAGCCACATCAAGACCCGTCATGTGGACTGGGACTGATGTGCTCAGTTTTTCAGTTGCGCTTACACGTTGAAAATCGACATGAAGAATGCGTGGTTTGTAAGGGTGATACTGCACATCGCGCACAATAGCCTGGTCAGTCCCCTTGTCAGTTTTGATTTCCAAAATAGCAGAGGTGAACGCCTCCACTTCTAATTTGTGCATCAAAGCATCATGGTCCAATAATAAATTGCCGTTCTCTTTACCTGCGCCGTAAATTACTGCCGGCACTTTATTAGCATGTCGCGCTCGACGACTATCAGCGGTACCGTTGCCTTCACGGTGCTCTGCTTCGACTACAAAATTGTTACTCATTTTATTGCTCCAGCGAGGTTTTAACTCGTTACTCTCTAATTATCTAATTAATCTCTAGAATGATGTTCTGGTAAACGCTACTCGACGACTTTAATCAACGAGCTCTAATCAATGAATAGTGAGCTTACAGAATCATCCGCCGCCACACGGCGTACTGATTCGCCCAGCAAGTCAGATATCGATACCTGGCGAATTTTTTTACATGCTTGGGCTTCTGCGCTCAAAGGAATAGTATCGGTTACCACAAGCTCATCCAGTTCCGATGCCTCAACTCGTTCTACCGCACCGCCCGACAACACCGGGTGTGTACAATATGCGGAAACCCTCGTCGCGCCACTTTGTTTCAATGCCTCAGCCGCCTGACACAAAGTATTGGCGGTATCCACCATGTCGTCCATCAATACGCAACTACGATCTTTCACATCACCAATAATGTGCATCACCTTGGCCACATTAGCCTTCGGACGCCGCTTATCGATAATAGCCAAACCCACCTCAAGTTGTTTGGCCAATGCTCGCGCACGAACAACGCCGCCAACATCGGGCGAAACGACCAAAAGATTTTGATCCTTCTTCAACTTCCACAAATCGCCTAACAACACGGGTGACGCATAAACATTATCAGTCGGGATATCAAAGAAACCCTGAATCTGGTCTGCATGCAAATCCATGGTCAAAACCCGATTCGCGCCAGCCTCACTGATCATCTTCGCCACTAACTTGGCACTGATGGCCACCCGCGCGGTGCGTGGGCGACGATCCTGACGGGCGTATCCATAATACGGTACCACCGCCGTAATCCGACCAGCCGAAGACCTGCGCAAGGCATCCGTCATGATCAACAGCTCCATCAAATGATCGTTCGCAGGAGCGGAAGTAGATTGCAGAATGAACACGTCCTTACCACGTACGTGCTCCTGAATTTCAATCATGATCTCACCATCGCTAAAGCGGCCAACGGTCGCCTTGCCAAGAGGAACGTTCAGGTAGCGCGCTACCTTTGCGGCCAACTCGGGGTTGGCACTTCCGCTAAACAACGCCAGATTCTCAACTGACATATGTAATCCTCTTAACTAGTGCTCTTTCAACATAATATTAAAAGAGCTGAATTGGCTGGGGTGGCAGGATTCGAACCTGCGCATGCTAGAATCAAAATCTAGTGCCTTACCACTTGGCCACACCCCATCATTAATAACCCAGGACATAAGACACTCAACGCAGTCAACCCGTTCATTAAACAAGTTGAGTTTTTAACTCAAACTGCTAGTGAAGGATAACTACGCAGTGGATGCTCTTGAATGCCTTTGGCTATAAACCCAGGCATCTCTGGCGGACATTTTGCTAACACCTGCCGAGCTGCCTGCTCATCATCGCAGGCCAGGAATACCGAAGCACCCGTACCCGTCATGCGCGCCACCCCGTAATTCTCTAAAACTTTCAATGCTTTAGCAACTTCTGGGTAGACCTCTCGGACTACTGTTTCAAGCTGGTTTTCTGCCAGCCCTGCACGAAAGTCGCGTATTGTGATTGCAGTGCTGCCAAGTGTCAAACACTTATGTGAAAACACCGCTTTGGTTGAAACATGCACCTTTGGCGTGAGGATCAAAAACCACTGCTCGGGAAGCTCGATGGGGGTCAGTTTTTCACCGATTCCCTCGGCCCACGCAGATTCACCATGCACAAATACGGGAATATCGGCACCGAGCCCAAGTCCAATTTCTGCCAGCTCGTTGCGGGTCAGGCCAAGCCCCCACAAATGGTTAAGTGCTATCAAAGTGGTTGCCGCATCGGAGCTACCGCCACCCAGACCACCGCCCATCGGAATTCGTTTATTAATGGAAATCGTTACGCCCTTTTTTTTGCCGCCTTTTTTG
>JABJKL010000023.1 GCA_018660405.1 Pseudomonadota bacterium
ATTTACACCCAGTGTGGATGGTCGGCGGCTTGACTACACGGCCACAGTGACGGACCCCGCTATTTTTACCGAGCCTGTTGTACTGGAAAGGATCTGGATCTGGGTGCCCGGTGAGTCGGTAGAGCCCTATAACTGCACTATCAGTTATGAAAAGTACTAGCACTTTTTCAGTACCATACTGAAAAAGCATCGAAAGAGTTGACGAAAATAACGAGGTAGACCATGAGATTTTGGCAAAATAAAAACAAGGCATTGTTAATCGTTATATGCGTGTTCGCGGCGCCCATCTGGCCACTGCAGGCTCAGGAGGTTCCGGATTACAAGGTTGATCCATTCTGGCCAAAGGTGCCGCTACCAAACGCCTGGCTTATTCAGGGTGTGCCAACCATGACCACAGACAATCGTGATCATGTTTGGGCGATCAGCCGATCTGCAGATCTCCGCCCCGACGAGTCCATGGCCACTTACGATCCACCGCGTGGTGATTGTTGTGTCGCTGCTCCTGACATTCTCGAGTTCGACACCCAGGGTAATCTGATCAATGCGTGGGGTGGCTCCGGCCATCATCCACTGTGGCCTGCGCGTCCGCAGACGGTCATTGTCGACAGTGAATTCAATGTTTGGGTATCCGCGCTCGGGCAAGGTGAAGGTTTGTCGAAGTTCACCCGCGAGGGCGAGTTCCTATGGGATTTTCCGCATCGCGGGCCAAGGCCTGAACCGGGTGAAACGCCCATACCTCGAAACTACCAGGACAATCAAGAGACTGAAATTCTCAAGAATGGAATTTTCAACTTCGCGCTCGATGAAGATGCGCGCGAGATTTACATTCTCGACAACGGCAAACGTGTCATCGTTTACGACATGGATAACGGCGAGTACAAGCGTGGCTGGGGCGGTCGTGGTAAGCCGCTCAGCGAAATCGACAATGGGCCGACGCCCTCTTACGAGTGGGATGGTGGCCCGCCGCCGGACATGGACGGATTCGCACCAGCCGTACATTGCGTCATGCTTTCAAACGATGGTCTGGTCTATGTTTGCGAGCGCGGTATGAATCGTATACAGGTTTTTACCAAGGCTGGTCAACACGTATCCGAGTTCATGGTAGCGCCTAATACACCTGCTCGTGGCCCGATTTGCGGCCGTCCCGGTAGTGACGAGTGGCCCATGTGCGGCTCGACGTACAATATTGCTTTCTCGCACGATGAAGAGCAGAAGTGGGTGTTTATTGCAGACGGCACCAATCACCGTGTGTGGATTCACGAACGACTAACGGGTGAACACGTAGGGCAATTCAGTAGTCCGGGACGTAACGCCGGGCAACTTTACTGGATCGATGGTATCGCTACCGACTCGCTCGGGAATCTGTATACCGGTGAGGTTCTTACCGGAAAACGCGTCCAGAAATTTGTTTTACAACAGTAAGTCAGCGGGGTATTTCTGAATCGTTTATTAGCTCGAAGGAGTACTAACACCCATCCAGACGGGATGATCAGTTTCCCGTCTGGCCCGTCGTCGAACCCGCTCTCCACAAAGGCCTGCCGGCCCCGCCTCCAGGTCGGATATGGCGGAGGACGATAGGTATGAAGCATCGGTGTGAGTTTCGCGATAAGGATTTCGAAGCGGAAGATTGCTATTTAGGTGATGAAACCGACCAGTGTTGGGTGGCAGCAGAAGGCCAATATGGTGGTATTTACTTGTGTTGTTTTCACATGCCAGATGAACAAATGGCGCAAGTCGATTCGAATTTGCGATCGACGACATTAATAAGCTTGCTCGATGATTGGAATTTATCGTGTAAACGCAAGTTATCAACCTTTACGCTTCCTTATCTTCATAGTGGAAGGTTTGATAGTGAAAGGTTTGACAGTGGAGGGTTTGATTTTTCGAATTATCATTTTCTATCGCGCATAAACTTACGTAATTCCCGAATCGAAAATACTCGATTCAACCAATGTAAGTTCCACGATGATGCGTGCTTTCAAGGCGCGACATTCGATGGAGTTCAGTTTGAAAGGGTTGAATTTGCAGGAAATGCCCAGTTTAGCGATTGTGAGTTTCTCGGTGATGTCAGCTTTTCGGAGGCTGTTTTTAAGGAAGATGCTGACTTTAGAGATGCGTTATTCGCTGCCAGTGCATGGTTCTCTCAATCTAAATTTAAATCCGGGGCAAGATTTATAAGAGCAGATTTCAGGGGCAGTGCCTGGTTCCCCGAGGTCGTATTTAGCGAAAACGTCCGGTATTCTGAAGCCAGATTTAGAAAAGATGCCAACTTCGAAAAAGCTATCTTTGGCGGGCATACCTGGTTTTCTGGCATAGCAGTAGACGGTTTGGCGAGTTACAAAGAGGTCAAATTCAAAAAATACCTCAGGTTTAACGGAGCTATCTTTGGAAATGACGTTGGCTTTGAAAAGACCAGATTCGGTGAGTACGTCTGGTTCAATGAAACTGGATTTAGGGGAAATGCTGGATTTAAAGAAGCCCGGTTTAGTGGGCTGGCCTCTTTTAAAAAATGCGAATTCGGTCAAAATGCTGATTTTTCCGGCGCCACATTTAATGGCTATTCAGAATTTTTAGAAGTGACATTTTTTGTAGAAGCCCGGTTCAAAAAAGCGGAATTTAACGACAAGGTAAAGTTTGAGAAAGCACTATTTGATGGTGAGACATCGTTTGACTTTGCATCATTTCAGGAGCAATTAACTATGCTGAATGACACATTTGTATGGGCTCCGTCTTTCGAAAATAGCGAATTAAGGGGTCGTGTAAATTTTCATAATACAAGTTTTATTGACCTGACGTCGCCAAAGGCCCCTCAGCATTATGGTGTTCTTAAGAGTTTAATGAATAGTGTCTCTAACAAACGTGAAGAGCGCCGTTTCTATGTTTTGGAACAGGAATCGATTTATTATCAGCCGGAAACAAGGTGGACTAAAAAACTAATTTCGCTCTGTTACCGATGGTTTACTGGCTACGGGTTGAGTTATATGCGACCTCTTTGCACACTTCTAGCCATCATTATCCTATCCCCAATTATCTTTGAAGTTAGTGCAAACTTACTCACCGGAAATATTGAGTACATTGGTGATTACGCCGCGTTAGGATTCTCTGATTTTTTAGAACATTACAAATTGATGATGGCGTTCACACTAGATAATATCGCAGCACCGTTGGAAGTGTGGAGCTCGGGCTCGACAGTCAGTGGAATGGAGCAGTTTTCTTGGGATCCACTCACTCTCTGGCCGCAAATTGCTATTAAGACCCTGGCATCCACTCAGATTGTAATTGGCATGATTCTAATCGTATTCAGTGTTTTAGCGTTTATTAAAAAAGTGCAGAACTGAATAAACGGCAACGTAACACCAATAGGCTTTAACAAAAATACGCTGCATAAGATAAACGCACTAAAACAGTGCGTTTATAGACATCTGCACCAAGACTATGCGAACCGACCGCAATCGCTTTCAGCGCTCAGCGCCTGTGCTATATTCTTTGGTTCTTTACTGCCCCTGGTAATAGCGCTTGAACCGTCAAGGTGCGTTAGTACTCCTTCAATATGATATTGTTGCATTCAGAGTGATCCAGATGATTCAAGACAAGGCACAGTTCGAAGGGAATGGCGAGTCCTTTTCAAGGACTGTAACGCGGTATTGGATCATCTGGATCACTCCCTTCGGGCGAGACGTTAAGCATTCGTCCGCGTTGTTGAGTCTCTTGGTAAGGGCTAGCCATTACCTGCGAGCCTCGCCTAGCGGCCCAACGCTTATCGTCTCGCTGAGTGCAGCAATATCATATTGAAGGAGTACCAAGGTTGGGGGAGTTTCAATAATTTATAACTATAGGGTTGTTTTATGAAACTGGTAACAGCAATTATCAAGCCATTCAAGTTGGACGATGTGCGAGAAGCATTGTCAGAGGTCGGGGTCACAGGCATGACCGTCTCTGAAGTAAAAGGTTTCGGTCGCCAAAAAGGTCATACTGAGTTGTATCGTGGTGCCGAGTATGTGGTCGATTTTGTTCCGAAAATCAAGCTGGAAGTGGCGGTTTCTGACGGTGATGTAGATTCCGTTATTGAAGCGATTACCAATACTTCACGTAGTGGCAAAATAGGTGACGGCAAGATTTTTGTCTACAATGTCGAGCAGGTGACCCGTATTCGCACAGGCGAAACTGGTGACGACGCACTCTAGCCACGATCCAATTTATTTCAGTTCGCCCTTGCCGGCATTCGCTTGCCAGATGGCGGCTTTTAAGTAATCAATAACAAGGAATAACTATTATGTTTAAAGCTTTAGTTGGAGGACTTGCGCTTACCCTTTTGCCGTTGGTGGCAGGCGCGCAAGAGTTAGATTCGGGAGATACAGCGTGGATGTTAACTTCATCTGCACTGGTATTATTTATGCTGTTGCCTGGCCTTTCATTGTTTTATGCTGGCCTGGTTCGGTCTAAAAACACATTGTCGGTGGTAATGCAGTGTTTTGCGATCGCGTGTGTTGCCTCATTAATTTGGTTTGTAATTGGATACAGCCTGGCGTTTAGTGATGGCGGCAGCATGAACTGGTTCATCGGCGGCACCAGCAAGGCGTTTTTATCGGGTGTGACGTTCGACACTTTGAGTGGCACCATCCCGGAATCGGTGTTTATAGTGTTTCAGATGACCTTTGTGATGATTACCCCGGCATTATTTGTGGGTGGTTTTGCCGAGCGCATCCGATTTGGCGGCATGTTGTTATTCACAATACTTTGGATATTCGCGGTCTATCTCCCGCTATGCCATTGGGTATGGGGTGGTGGCTGGTTGTCGGAACTCGGCCTGATGGATTTTGCGGGCGGTACAGTGGTTCATATTAGCGCAGGTGTTACAGCACTGGCTGCAGCAGTTTTGCTGGGCAATCGTACGGGTTTTCCGAATACGCCAATGGCACCGCATAATCTGACCATCGCCGTTGCCGGCGCTGGCATGCTTTGGGTCGGTTGGTTTGGTTTCAACGCCGGTTCTGCTTTGGTTAGTGATGGTTCAGCGGGGATGACGATGTTGGTTACTCATCTGGCCGCAGCGAGCGGGTCACTGGCCTGGATGGCAATAGAGTGGCTCAAACATGGTAAACCGAGCGTGCTGGGTATTGTTACGGGTATGGTTGCAGGCTTGGGTACGGTGACAGCGGCGTCTGGCTATATTGGGCCGATAGGCGGTGTGTTGATCGGTACAACAGGCGGTGTGGTTTGCTACTTTGCAACGCAATTCATCAAACGTACTTTGAAACTGGATGATTCCCTGGATGTGTTCCCGGTGCATGGGGTGGGTGGCATTATGGGTACTCTGTTAACCGCTGTGTTTGGTGCTGCCGCTCTGGGGGGTGTTGGCCTGGAGGGAACCATCGCTGCACAGCTCAAAATTCAAGCCATCGGTGTTGTTGCAGCCGTCGGATATACTGCGGTCGTTAGTTATATCTTATTCAAACTTGTGAATGCCATTACACCGCTACGTGTAGATGGTGAAGAAGAACAGCAAGGTCTCGATCTTGTGTGCCACGACGAGCGGGGATATAACTTCTGATAGAAACCAGCATATTCTGGATTATAAATTAGGTACTGCGGGGCACATATTTCGGTATGTGCCCTTTTCTATTTCGAGTTTCTAATCTTCAGCCGTCGATGCAGAATGAAGAACAATATACGAAAGAACGTATGTAGGTTACGGTGCCTGCGATTGAGCGATTTGCTACGATTAAAGTAATTTACTGGAATTTCTATAACACGCTGCCGGTCATGCAAGCCCTGAATGACCATTTCTGCTAAAAATTCAGGCCCGGTGCTGCTTAAGTTTCGCTCCATCTCCCGGTATGAATTGGCCCAAATAGCCCTAAAGGTGCAGCCAATATCGGTGAGTCTCCCCTCACGAGTCCACCATAGCATCTGAAGGAGTTTGCCGAGAGCGCTGTGCGCCAGACGAACCGCTCCACGCATTCCAGACCCTTGCTGGATCAATTGTCGGGTTGTACGTGTGCCAACAACCATGTCAGCTTCCTTTAAGTAAGACAGAAGTTTTTCTACATCGCGGTTGGCAAAGGAGTAATCGGCTTCTGTGATGATATAAATATCACCGTCTAAATTGGATAGGCCAAATCGAACTCGTTCACCAAACTGCGTACATCCTGGCGGGCAGACGACCGACTCAACATTGGCGTTTGCTATCTCTTCAGATAATTGGTGGTTCTCAGGTAGCACAACTAAAATTTGGTCAAACAGTGCTAACTCGCGATAACGGTTGGTCGTAAATTGAATATCGTGTTCGTCGCCGACCGGGCATATAAGTAAGGAGATTTTATACTCCTCGAAATGCGCTATCCGGTCGTGGTATTTGGCGAGTTGCAGAGAATCGCGATCATTCACATTTACGTAATTGCCGTGCAACTCAAAAAAACCAATCTGCGCACCTGCTTGAACACTAGTATTTAATTCGTCAACCACGTTGAATTCACAGTAGTTGTTGTTCTCGAATTTATCTTTCAGAATCTGGAATAGTTTTGGGCTGAATATAAACGTGCCGCTACCCATTACGTCGTTGGTAACGGTTTCAGGTTTCTCAACCAAGCTCGTAACATGCATCGAATCATGCTCAACGGCGTAATTCTTTTTAATCAACGCGACGTCATCGACGCGGATGCCAGCGCACACGCCTAAATAGTCTTCGTAGGGTAGCTGAAGTAGTTCGGCATGGTTTGAGCTGGTGTAGCACTCATCGCAAAGCATTACGCAAAAATGGGTGTCAATATATTCGCCAGCAAGTAGTAAAGACCAAGCCCAGCCGCGTTCCAGCATGGTGTTTTCGATGTAACTAATATTTACTTGATATTTTGAGCCATCACCCAAGTGATTCCGAATACTATCGCCCAGGTAGCCAACGATAACGATGATTTCGGTAATGTTTAAATCGTCCCGCATTATGCCAACAATACGTTCGATGGCGGTACGACCATTAATGTTGAACAAACCCTTATGTGTTTTATGCGTGTACGGGCGGGCACGTGAACCTTTCCCGGCAGCGGGGATTAGCCCGACCAACGGTGCTCTAGAGGCAAGGGATGGTTTGGTCATTTGAAATTTTCCACTATCAGGCCAGCTTTCTCTGGCGATGCAGTCGGTAGTAGTGGCCTAGCAATTTGAAAAATTTTGCGCCATCTTGCAAATAGCGCATTTTTGAGGTGCCCGTAGCGCGTGGTTCGTATTGAATTGCGATGTCGTAAATATAATGGCCCTTGGTGGCGAGTTTGACGGCTAACTCGGTGACATGTTCAAAGCCCTTTTGTTCGAACACGATGTCATTCAGTGCGCTGCGTTGTAAGCCCTTACAACCGGTATATAAATCGGTGGTTTGTTGGTCAAACAGCTTGTTGTAGGCATAACTGAACAAGCGATTGCCGTTGGTTTTTACAAAGCCCATATTGGCGGCTTTTTTTAGCGTTGGATCCAGGAATCGGCTGGCGTAAACCACACTATGTGATTGCAACGCCGACACAATTGAAGGGATACATTCGGGTGGATATTCGCAGTCTGCATCGATCACAACAATATACTCGCTGCTACCGGCCTCCATACCATCGATCAGAGAGCCCCCATAACCTTCGTTCTGCGCGTGTTCAATGACTATCGCATTGGGGTAGTTTTTTAACAGTGCAAGCGAACTGTCGCTGGAAGCATTATCAATAAAAATAGGCTGACAATTGAGTTGCAGATTATCAAGGCGTCGAAAGAACTCGGGTAATCCGGCCTCTTCATTATAGACAGGCACGACCAAGTCAAAATGCGGGTGGGGTGCGCTGGAGTTAGACAACAAATTATTCTCGAGTAATTTCCGATCCGGAAATATACAGCAATATTAAGTTGAAGGAGCACCAGAAAACTTTTATTCTCGCACAGGCCTCCCAGGGGCCATTCTCAATTAAACCAAATAACCGCTGCTACCAAGCTTGGCATCGCTTCATAAGTAACGATCAGGTGTTCATATAGGGTGGCAAACCGGCGATAATGCTTGATTTTTCAGGCAATAAATCCTCAATTCGATCTCAGTTATCGTTCCCAGGGGCTTCACGAGGCATGCTTTCCTCTAAGGGAAAGGTTATAGAATAAAATAGATTATCGATTTGTGTTAATTTAATTG
>JABJKL010000034.1 GCA_018660405.1 Pseudomonadota bacterium
CACCGGCGGGCACATATTCCCGGCTTTGGCGGTAGCAAGTGAACTGCGCGGGCGCGGAGTTGAAGTCGTTTGGTTAGGTACCCGCAACGGTATGGAAGCCAGGATTGTTCCACAAGCGGGCTATCCAATGGAATGGATATCGATTCGTGGGCTACGGGGAAATGGCGCGCTCGGTTGGCTGACTTCGCCGATGAGGATAGTTAAGGCGATTGTTCAGAGTTTGTCCATATTGCATAAGGTGAAACCTACCTCAGTGCTTGGTATGGGCGGATTTGTGGCTGGCCCCGGTGGGGTGGGTGCAAAGTTGCTTGGAATTCCTCTAATTATTCATGAGCAAAATGCGAAGGCGGGGTTAACCAATAAGCTTTTGTCTAAACTGGCGCATAGTGTTCTTTGTGGATTCCCGCATGTAGAAGGTTTGGGCAAGTGCTGTGCCTGGGTTGGTAACCCGATTAGAAAATCCGCCAACCCAAGTAAAGCCAAAATAAGTAAAGCAAAAAAAATATCAGCCCGGCTGCCCAGAGTTCTAATAACCGGTGGTAGCCAGGGTGCATTGAAAATTAATCAGACAATGCCCGAGGCGTTTGCGCTGATGCTCTCTAGCGGGGTGCAAGTACCGAAAATTTGGCATCAGACTGGTGCAAACCGGGCAGATGATGTCGCCAAAGCGTACCAGGATGCTGGTATAGAGGCTCGCGTTGATGCGTTTATTGTTGATATGCAGGAGGCCTTTAACTGGGCCGATATGGTGGTTGCGCGAGCGGGTGCGATGACCGTGACCGAAATTTCGGCGGCGGGTTTGCCGTCCATTCTTATTCCATTTCCACACGCGGTGGATGATCATCAAACTGCGAACGCCAGTTATTTATCGGCTGCCGGGGCGGCTCTGTTATGTCAGGAGCGTGATACAAGCGCGGCTGACATGGCAAAAACCCTATCGGGCTTGTTGCAAAACCCAGATCGTATGTTGGCAATAGGTGAACATGCAGCCGCGCTATACAAGCCAGATTCGGCGAGTCGAATAGCCGATGCCTGTTTGGAGACAGAGCATGCGTAAATGGGTTAAACACATCCATTTTATTGGCATTGGCGGCAGTGGTATGTGCGGTATCGCGGAAGTACTGATTAATGGCGGTTATCAGGTAAGTGGTTCAGATATCGCGGACGGGCCCGCAGTGCAACGTCTCAGTTCGATGGGTGCGCAGATCGCTATAGGGCATTCCGAAGCAAATATAGAAGGCGCGGATGTTGTCGTTGTTTCGACAGCGATTGATCAAGCGAACCCGGAAGTGCGCGCCGCGCAAGAGGCGGGTATCACAGTGATTCCAAGGGCGGAAATGCTGGGTGAGCTAATGCGTTTCCAAAAAGGTATTGCCGTTGCAGGAACACATGGCAAAACCACCACCACCAGTTTGGTCGCGGCCATACTGATAGAGGCAGGGCTGGATCCGACCTTTGTCGTTGGAGGTCAAGTTAAAGGTGCTGGTACCAACGCACGTTTGGGCGCTGGTGAGTATTTGGTTGCAGAGGCCGACGAAAGTGACGCTTCATTTTTACGATTGAAGCCTGAAATGGCCGTAGTCACTAATATTGATGCTGATCATATGCAGACTTACGGCGGTGATTTCACCAAGCTTAAGGCCGCCTTTATCGAGTTTTTGCAGGCGTTACCTTTCTATGGTTTGGCGATTTATTGTAAGGATGATGATGAGTTGGTCAGCATTTTGCCTGAGGTTCACAAGCCTGTTTTAGGGTATGGGTTTTCAAACGCTGCCGAAATCAGAGGTGTCGATGTGACTCCGTGTGAGCTCGGTATGCGTTTTAGCGTGCAGCGCACTGGCAAGCGAGATCTGCAAGTCGAGTTGGCCTTGCCGGGCAAACATAATGTTCTTAACGCTTTGGCAGCGATAGCCGTTGCCGACCGTTTGGGCATTGAAGACAAACATATAGTCTCGGCATTGGCCGGGTTTGCGGGTATCGGTCGACGTTCTGAGCGATTGGACGATCTGCAGGTGAAGGGGGCAGGAAGTGCCTTGCTTATTGATGATTACGCGCATCATCCCGCCGAATTGAAAGTAACGATCGCAGCGGCTAGAGGTGCTTGGCCTGACGCCAGGGTAGTGACCATTTTTCAGCCTCATCGTTATACCAGAACGCGTGATCTGCTCAATGATTTTGCCCGCGCGTTGTCTGAAAGCGATGTTCTATTCGTTACTGAGGTCTATCCAGCAGGAGAGACCAAAATACCGGATGCCGATGGGCGCGGCATCTGTAAAGCCATTCGCTCAATCGGCAAAGTCGACCCCGTTTTTGTCGAAGACATCAACGATCTACCTCAGACAATATGGCCAGTCCTTAAGGATGCGGATGTGGTGCTGACTTTAGGTGCGGGTAGCATTGGTAAGCTTGCACGGGATTTGCCAATGGCGATGGAAGCCATGGCTGCTGAAAGGCAAATGGGAGTGTCCACGTGATGAGTGCGGCATCAGCGAATCACGGATTCAGTGTGCGCGGCGAGCTGCGACTTGAAGAGTCAATGGCTCGGCATACGTCGTGGAGGGTTGGTGGTAATGCCGCGGTATTTTTCACTCCGGCAGATCAAGATGATCTGGTGGAATTTATCCTTCAGCTCGATTCTTCTATGGATATTCTGTGGTTGGGTTTGGGTAGTAATTTGCTGGTTAGAGATGGTGGTTTTTCCGGTGCCGTGATCGATACACGCAAGGCCCTGCAAATGCTTGAGGTGAATGAATCTGGCTTTTTATGCGCTGGCGCGGGGGTGGCAGCTGCCAAATTAGCGCGCTTCGCGGTCGCTAATGGATTTCAAAACGCGGAGTTTCTTGCCGGTATTCCCGGCACCGTCGGTGGTGCGTTGGCGATGAATGCAGGTGCCTGGGGTGGCGAAACATGGCGATATGTCAGAAGTGTTGAAACACTAAATCGTCAGGGTGAAATACAAATAAGGACTGCCAAGGATTTTCAAATTGGCTATCGATCTGTAACCGGTCCAGAAAAATGGTTCTTAGGTGCAGAATTTGAATTTGAGAAAGCCGCTGCGGGTTTTAATGGCTTGTTGGAAATAAAGTCAATGTTGGCGCAGCGTGCCGCAGCACAACCCGTACAGACAGCCAATGCGGGCTCGGTATTTCGTAATCCAGAGGGCGATTATGCGGCCAGATTGATAGAAAGCTGTGACTTAAAAGGTGTTGTTCATGGTGGAGCGCAAATTGCAGAAAAGCACACAAACTTCATTATCAATAATGGTGACGCCTGCGCAGCTGATATTGAATTTCTGATTGATTTTGCCAGGCAGCAAGTGCTGAAAACAACCGGCGTAACCCTTGAAACTGAAGTCCGAATTGTGGGGAGTAAAAGCTGATGAACTCCAAATTTGGCAAAGTCGCTGTGTTAATGGGGGGCAATTCCGCTGAACGAGAGGTTTCACTGAATAGCGGTCAAGCAGTCTATGCTGGGCTATGTAAAGCATCGGTAGACGCACACGAATTTGATACTGGATTGCACGGTATTGAGGAATTGGCAGCCGGCCGTTTCGATCGCGCCTGGATTGCTCTACACGGGCGCGGCGGCGAAGACGGGTCGATTCAGGGGGCTCTTGATTATTTGGGCCTACCTTACACAGGTAGTGATGTACTTTCTTGCGCGTTGGCTATGGACAAGGTGAAGTCGAAAAAATTGTGGCAGCAATCAGGCTTGCCGACTGCGAGCTACCAGGTAGCAGTTCAAACGTCCCAGGTTGATTATCAGCATGGGTCGTTTGACTATCCAGTATTTGTTAAGCCTGCCCTGGAGGGTTCTAGTATTGGTATTACCAAAGTCATGAATCAATCTGGCCTCGCTGAGGCTCTTACAAAAGCCTGGGAATCGGGTTGTGACGCTTTAATTGAAGAGTATTTGCCTGGCGATGAAGTAACGGTGGCGATTCTAAACGACAAGGCATTGCCAGTAATTCGTCTGGAGGTTGCCAATGAGTTTTATGACTACGCGGCCAAGTATGTTCTTGATTCCACAAATTATCATTGTCCAAGCGGCTTAACAAAATCGTTGGAGTCTGAGGTTCAGGGCATCGCTGAGCGGGCATTTGAGACTTTGGGTTGCAGTGGATGGGGTCGAGTTGACTTGAAGTTTGATGAGCACGGGAAGCCCAATTTGCTAGAAGCAAATCTTGTTCCCGGCATGACCGATCATAGCTTGGTGCCGATGGCGGCATCTGCCGCTGGTATTGATTTTAATGATCTGGTGGTGCGAATTTTGGAGACGAGTTTATGACCGCGGCACATTCTATGACCCCGGCGCCCAGAGCACTGGCTATTCGTCAGGATAAGAAAACGCGCATTAAACGCGCGCGGGTTACGCGGCGCTTTATTATCTTTGCGGTGACATTGGTGTCACTTTCAGCATCTGCGCTGCTTGGTCTGGACTATTTGTTCCGACCGAGCGTGTTGATCGTTGACCGCCTGGTTATTAAAGGGAGTTTTAAGCACTTTGACCCTGCGACATTACAGCCAAAAATAGAAGCCCTGTTAGGGCGAAACTTCTTCACCCTGGATCTTGCAACTATCAAGAGCGTAGTCGATTCCCAGCCATGGGTAGAGCGTTCGGAAGTGCGCCGTCAATGGCCAGATACATTGAGCATAGAAATAGTAGAGAGCGTTCCAGTAATGCGATGGAAGACTGCCGGTTGGCTGACCGTAGACGGCCGTATTGTTGAACTAGCTGGGTTCGAGAATCTCTCTGCAATAACTGTGTTTGGTCCTAAAAATCAGAGTTTGGAAATCATGAGTCGTGCTTATGAGTGGGCAGGTAAATTGGATACTGTGGGTTTGCGACTGGTGTTGGTCAATGTCAGTGATTGGCGATCGTGGCGCGCGGTGGTGTCGCGAGAAGATAGGGCCGGTGAAGCAAAAATAGAAATAGCGTTGGGAACAGCAGAACTGGATCAGAGGTTTGACCGATTCCTGCTTGTGTATCAAATGGGACTGTTGGTATCAGATGGTGGAACAGTTTTTGTGGA
>JABJKL010000115.1 GCA_018660405.1 Pseudomonadota bacterium
GTACAAATAAAGCCATCCGCTATCGCTTGCGCTAAAACGGTAGCTGAATCCAATCCGCCAGAGACCAATACAACTGCTTTTTTTTCCTTACTCATCGCTTTTAATGGCCGGGCTCTTCGCCCCAAATAAGTTTATGCAGTTGCGTTTGTACTCGCACTGGAAGCCGATCACGCAACACCCAGGTCGACAAATTTGTTATATCCAGTTGGCCCCAAACGGGCGAAAATAGAACCGGTACTACAATATTGTGCTGGTTCAAAAATGCTCTCGACCACTGGTAATCATCCTCATCACATAATACAAATTTGAGCTGATCATTAGCATCCAGCCACTCAAGGTTTTTGTAAACATTCGCGGGTTCTTCGCCAGAACCTGGCGTTTTTATATCTAATACAACCGAGACGTTTGAATTTAGATTTTCAATGCTCACTGCGTTACCGGTTTCCAGAGATACCTTATATCCTGCCTCTACGAGTGCATCGAGCAACGGCCAACAGGCTCTCTGCGCTAACGGTTCGCCACCAGTGACCGTAACGTAAGGCGTCCTGTACTTGGCAACCTTAACCAGGATCTCGTCTATTGAAAGCTTGTTACCGCCGGTAAAAGCATAAGTGGTATCGCAATACGTACAACGCATTGGACAGCCTGTCAGGCGCACAAATACCGTCGGACAACCAACACTGAGCGATTCGCCCTGAATCGAGTGGAATATTTCAGTAACTTTAAGCAATGCTGCCGTGCTGTGTCGTTTATTGGGCTCGCCTGCCATGCGAAGAGTTGACTTGCAATAGCGCAAGCGAATCCTTGACCTTATTTCTACAGATCCCCTAGCACATCATCTGCTGATGGTTGAGACCGCGCAGGAACCGGTGGCGTTTGATTATCCTCAAGCTCCAATCCAAAGGTGGTGGTCTCTTCCAGTGGCGTTGATCTTGGCCCAGTGCTGTTAATAACTTGCCACTGAAGGTCACTATCATAGCTCTGAGCTGACCCATAATTTTGCTGGGCTTGCGATTGTGGCCCGTTAATCGGCGGTGTATTGACAGCGTCCGGATACCTTGGGTCCCCATTAACATCTCGTACCACTTCTACGGTAACAGGCCTCACATTTGCTGTGGCGCTTTCAGGGGTGACCAGCGTTCCATTTGCATTCAAGCCCCCCCGATTTACAGCCGTTAGATCAACCGCCCTGGAACCAAGGTCAGGATTAGTCGAAGTTTGGCGATAACCGCCCACCGAAATATCAATCATTTCCGCCTCGGGTTCGCCAGAAGCTGAAATAGCGCCGCCTTGATTCACCTGATCCACTTGACTAGTAATACTCTGAACGTTTTCCGGCACGCCAATATATATTCCTGAATCACTGCTGCCTAAAGCCCCATTCGATTCAGCAATACCGCCGTTTAGCGCCCTAAGCTGCTCGCGCAAATTTGAAATTTCCTGGTCACTTTTACGCTTAAACTGAGCAAACTCATACCCCTGACGCTCAATCAGGTTTCGTAACTCACTCATTTCGCGCCGCATCGCATCCATCTCTCGCAATCGCTGTAAAGACGAATTGGCGCCTTGACCGCCGAATCGATCTGATACCGGTGCCTGGGCAATTACAGGGTGACTAGCAATCCCGGATAAAGTGACTACAAGTGCGCTTCGCAGTGAAAACTGAATGATTTTGCTTCCGCTCATACCCGAAATTATAACCCGAGACCATTGCGGGAGCGGAATTTTTGTTTTCCTGTAAGTTTTAGCCAAGACAAACCACACTAGATGAGGAAGTTTGTATTGCATAGAATGACCAATTGAGACCATTTTTAACACCATCAGAAGACAAAATGACCATCATATGAAGAATTCGAACCCGGCTATAGTTCAAAAAAAGTCCAAAAAATTAGGGCCGCAAAGTGCGGCCCTAATACTTACTATTCGTCAGAAGCAAAAATGCATCCCATCAAGCGGGCGCTTCTGTTTAATACAGAATTGCTTAATACAAAATCTCTACGCGACGGTTTTGACTCCAGGCGCTGTCATTATGCTCCAACGCGACGGGACGCTCTTCGCCGTATGATACATTTTGCACTGGGTTGTTACCTGCACCAACAGCACTCATCAAGCGAGCCACACCTTGTGAACGACGCTCGCCAAGAGCCAGATTGTATTCACGCGTGCCACGCTCATCACAGTGGCCTTCAAGGGTTACTTCAACGCCAGACTGAGAACCAAGTGCTCGAGCATGCGCTTCGACAATGACACGAGAACGTTCAGCAATTTCTGAGCTGTCGTATGCAAAGTACACTGTGCGATAGTTCACTGGGTCACCCATAATGCCCATCGATTCTAAATCAGAAACACTGTAACCAGAACCGAATGCATTGTTATCAACTGCGACGGGCGCAGCAGCAGGAGGGGCTTCAGCAACCACCTCTTTATTTCCACATGCGGTCAACGTTAACGCCATAGCCAATAGCAGTGCGGTAGACAATTTATTATTCATAATTTGAGCTCCTGATTTCTTATACAGAGTATTTTTATACGTTCAGTTTATAGGTTAAAAGCGGGCTTCGTTACCGTAAAACCATGTAACAACAGGTGCATACTAGCAAAGTCTCAGGGAAAATGTCTAATAATTTACATCAAAATCGTGTGCCAGATGGCGACCAGGCGGGTTCCTTGACATCACCGTTCTGAAATCGGAGTTCCTGTTTGACGCGGCCGTCAGCTGAAACCGCCGCTAAAATACCATTATATTGCTTCTGTGCCGCATACAAAATCATTGCGCCATTGGGTGCAAAGCTGGGCGACTCGACCAGACTAACCTCACCTCCAGTGAGTGATTTTTGCTCGCCGGTTGCCAAATCCATAATAGCAACATGGAACTCCTTATTGGGGCGGCTTATCATTACCAAACTCTGACCATTCGGTGCATAAGAGGCCCTAGCATTGTACTTGCCATTAAATGTTAATCTCTCCAAACCGGAACCATCTCGATCAATTCGATAAATATGCGGGTTTCCAGATCGGTCAGAGGTAAACACCAGAGATTGCCCATCTGGAGACCACGCTGCCTCAGTATCAATCGCCCAATGCTTGGTAATTTGTTGTCGCGTTCGCGTCGTCATGTCCATAATATAGATATCCGCATTCCCCGCCGTCGATGAGGTATACGCAAGAAAATTACCGTCAGGCGACCATGCGGGCGCACCATTGATACCTCTAAACGACGCAACAACACTCCGGTCCAGGGTCGTTACGTTTTGCACAACAATCTGCGAACGGTTGGTTTCAAAGGTCACATAGGCCAGACGTGTCGCATCCGGCGACCACGCTGGCGAGATGATCGAATTGCTGGACTCAAATAATGTCCGCGGGCCGTAGCCATCAGAATCAGCCACTCGTAGAAAATTCCTCACCTGCGCCTGCCCCGATCGTTCAACCGTCACATATGCAATTTGGGTATCAAAAGCACCCGGGCGACCGGTCATGGCTTCGTAAATATAGTCGGCAATCTGATGTGACACTTTTCGCAGCAAGTTGCCAGGCACTTCATCAAATCGTCGCCCAACCACCATTTTTTCGCGAAATACGTCGTAACCGCGCGCTTCAATACTATAGGAATTGTTACCCAAAGAACGAATTTCGCCGATCACCAGCGCCTCTGCCTTGGCGACACGCCAATCCTTGAAACGCACTTCTTCTGGTCTGTGCGGGAAGCTCAAAAACCGATCGCTCGGAATGGCATCAAATTCACCGCTTCTAGCCAAATCGTTACTTACAATCTGGGCAACATCATGCGGTAGGCTAGCGACACCGCCTGTCGCAGGGTCGACCTGTCCTGATAACTCGAAAGGGACAACGGCTACCGGAATGCCTCTGGCAACGCCTTGCGTAATCTCTATATTGATTTGCGCGGAGGCAGAACCACAAACGCAACTAACCACGAGAAGAAACAACGATGCAAACTTAAACAATTTCATTGGCAACCTTTTGGTGTGAAGGTGAAGTTAAACTCTTTCCAGTGCTGGTATAGCCTTGGATTATCAGGAATAGGCAAGGGGCTTGCAAATGTAATCGCGACTTCACCCGCCCGATCAAACTCAGACGACCCGCTGGATCTGTTTAGTCGCACGGCCTGCACAGTACCATTTTGTGCCACATTTACATTGTAAACAGCGTTCATTGAGCAATTAGTACCTGCTGGTTCACGAAAATTTTCCTCCACGGCCCGTTTAATAGCGCCTTCATAACTGCCAAAAAGCTGTTCGGCCTCCACTTTTTCCGCAACTTCCCTGCGCTCACGTTCGGCTTCCTCGCGTCGTTGGCGTTCAGCTTCTTCAGCAAGTCGTTCTCGTTCGACTTCTTCTTTTTGGCGTTGCTCAGCCTCTTCCTCGCGCTGTTTCGCCAGTTCAAGCGATTTTCTTTCTTCCTCGCGCTGTTGCTCTTTCAGCTCCTCAACACGCTGTTCTTCTACCTCAGCCTGCTTCTTGATTTCGTCAAGCCGCTCCTGCTCTTGTCGGACCTCTTCTTCCTTGCGCTGTTCTTCTTCACGCAACATGTTGGCCATTTCCTCTATTTTAGCTGCATCAACCGTGGTCGCTTGTACGATATCCTCTTTCGGCGGCAAGCTGGAACTCTCTACTTGCACTACTTGATCCCAAAAGCCATAGACGGTAAAGAAAATTATTGCCCCATAGATCACGATAGGCACTGCTGCCGCAGCCAAACGATCCTTGAAAGAAATATTTGTATCGCGTCTACGCACTGTTGTTACTCGATTGCTACTCGACTGACTCGGTCGGCGTTTCGGTCACTAGACTAACGGACTCTACGCCGACATCTTTCAGTAACACCATTGCCTGAAGCACGTCGTCGTAAACCGCTGCTTTATCGCCTCTAACGAAAAAATCAGCATCGGGATTATTCAACAAATAAGCCGCCGCATAGATCTTTGTTTCTTCTGATGTTTTTTCCAAATCGTCCACGTAATACACACCATTGACATCAACCGTAAGCACCATGGGTTCCGGAGCATCCGGGTTGCGAGGTATAGGATTATTGGCAAGCTGCGGCAAGTCGACCTGCACCCCCTCAGTCAGCAATGGCGCAGTTACCATAAAAATAATCAGCAATACCAGCATCACATCAATGTATGGCACCACATTGATTTCGGCTATTTGTTTGCGTTTTCGGTTTCGGTAACTCATTAGGGCTTTCCAGGCTAGCTTTGCCGGGTCTGTCGATTCACAATACTAAGGAATTCCTCGATAAATAGCTCGTAACGTCCAATAAGTCGCTCGACTAGATGACTGAAACGATTATAGGCTATTACCGCTGGAATCGCCGCAAACAAACCCATCGCCGTTGCAATAAGCGCCTCAGCAATGCCAGGCGCAACGGTTGCGATGGTTGCCTGTTGATCTCCTAATCCTAGCGCGATAAATGAGTTCATAATTCCCCACACCGTACCAAACAAGCCGATATATGGGCTGGTGGAACCCACCGTCGCAAGAAAAGACAGGTGCAACTCAAGATGATCTATTTCCCGGCCGAGCTCAACACGCATGGCTCGATGCACAGCATCCATGGCAGATGCATTACTACCATCCGCGCGCATAATACGGCTTAATTCCTTGTAGCCAGACATAAAGATGCCGGCCATGCCTGAGACTTGATGATCGCGCCGTGACCAATTCTCATTGAGCTTCTCCATACTGCCGCCCGACCAGAACTCGTCTTCAAACCTGTCTGCCAAAGCCGACTCTTTACGCAAGACCCGGTATTTAACACCGATAAAATACAATGAGACAGCCGAGGCCAGTAATAAAACGAGCATAACGAGTTGTACGGTTAAGCTCGCATCAAGTACCAGCGAAAATATAGACAGGCCGCCTATTGATTGATCAGTAATAGTGGATTCCATTATCGAGTGTCCTATTTATTTTTATTTACCAATGCTATTGACTAAATTAGGCATCAAAAAGCACTTACGTTCGCTCAGCCACCGACGCAGCAATTGCGGCGTACAAAGGCTGCGGAATCTGGACAGGTTTAAAGGTTTGCGCATTCAAGCATGCCACTTTGACTTCACCGCGACACAATAGGTCATTTCCTCGCCAAACTTCCTGGGCAAAAGACAAACTCGCCGCACCCAGCCGTACAAGCTCTGTTTTAACGCATAAAACGTCGTTAAGCCTTGCTGGCTGTACATATTGCACTGATAGTTTACTCACTGCAAACGCTATTGCGAATTCTTCATTTACCCGCCGCAGGTTCCAGCCAATGGTATCCAGCCAATCGCTGCGGCAACGCTCCATATATTTTACATAGTTAGCGTGGTAAACCACGCCGGTCGCATCAGTATCTTCAAAAAATACTTTGAGTGAATACTCGTGCAATTAGTACTCCTTCAACATGATATTGCCCTATTCAGCGAGACGTCAAGCGTTTGGCCGCTAGGCGAGGTTCGCAGACAATGGCTGATCCTTGCCAAGAGCCTCAACAACGTGGACGAATGCTTGGCGTCTCGCCCGAAGGGAGTGATCCAGATGATCCAATACGGCGTTGCAGCCCTCGAAAAGGACTCGCCATTCTCTTCGGACTGCGTCTTGTCTTGAATCATCTGGATCACTCTGAATATGGCAATATCACGTTGAAGGAGTACTAGCATCCTTCTCAAACATACCGGCTTGCTCAGCGGGCGTATTTGGAGCCACCAAACCAAAATGTTGCCATGCACGACGTGTCACTGTTCGGCCTCGCGGCGTACGCATCATAAGACCATTCTGAATTAAAAACGGTTCAACAACGTCTTCTATTGTGCCGCGTTCCTCACCGATGGCTGCCGCCAAACTATCGATCCCAACCGGGCCACCATCGAACTTATGCATAATGGTCTCCAATACGGTTCGATCCACCACATCTAAGCCAAGGTGATCCACCTCAAGCATATCGAGGGCTTGTTCAGCGACCTTGGCGGTTAATTTCCCCTCGCTCTTCACTTGCGCAAAATCACGAGACCGGCGCAATAATCGATTCGCTATTCGGGGTGTTCCTCTGGAACGCCTGGCAACAACCTCGATCCCGCTATCATCCGCTTCAATCCCCAAAATGCCCGCCGAACGACTTACGATGGAACATAGATCCTCAATATTGTAGTACTCAAGCCGCTGCACAATTCCAAAGCGATCGCGCAGTGGCGAGGTCAACAAACCTGCACGGGTAGTTGCGCCTACCAGGGTAAAAGGCGGTAAAGATAATTTAACGGTACGTGCGGCTGGCCCCTCACCAATAATGATATCCAACTGGAAATCTTCCATCGCAGGGTAAAGTATCTCCTCCACAACAGGGCTTAAGCGGTGTATCTCATCAATAAACAAGACATCATGGGGTTCAAGATTGGTCAAAATCGCGGCCAAATCACCCGCCTTTTCGATTACCGGCCCAGAAGTTTGGCGGATAGTTACTTCTAATTCTCGTGCCACTATATTGGAAAGTGTGGTTTTACCCAGCCCCGGGGGGCCAAATAGCAACACATGATCCAAGGCCTCGCGACGTTCACGAGCTGCCTGGATATAAATCGCAAGCTGCTCTTTTAATTTGGGCTGACCGACAAATTCAGCCAATCGCTCTGGCCGTAAACTGCGATCAGCGGCCTCATCCTCAAAGCCTGTCGGCCCTGGGTTTAATGGCGAATCTAAAGGTGTATCACTCATGCTCGTGCCATATTCTTCAGTGCGGCCCTGATTAGCGCTTCACTCGTCATATCTGGCTCTGCGACAGCGCGAACAGCCCCACTAGCATCGGCCGGTTTGTAGCCCAAGGTGATTAATGCCTCGATGGCATCTCGCTCATTGGATACCGCACCGGATGCATTGCCCGAAGGCGCGTCCGGCCTTGCAGTGCCAAACTCTCTCTCTAACCGATCTTTAAGTTCCACTAACAGACGTTGTGCTGTTTTTTTGCCAATGCCAGGTACCGCAACCAACGTCGCCACATCTTCGTGCGCCACACAAGACAGTAATTCATCGGCCGTTAATGAGGATAATATCGCCAACGCAACTTTGGGACCAATACCGCTCACCTTGATCAGGCTTCGAAAAAGATCACGATGTTTAAGGCTGACAAACCCATACAATTTTTGCGCATCTTCACGCACCACCATATGCACATAAAGTTGCACTTGAGAGCCCAGATCCGGTAGTTCGTAGAATACGTTGAGTGGCGCATCGAGCTCGTAACCGACACCGTTCACGTCCAGTAATATTGATGGGGGCCGCTTATCCAACAGCTCTCCTTTCAACCACGCGATCACGCCAACGCTCCTTGAATCGTTCGCTGCATTTGCATCATATGTAATTGGCAAATCGCGGCGGCTAATGCATCGGCTGCATCCTCTTGTGGGTTTTCACGAAGTGACAGCAACACACGCACCATATGCTGCACCTGTTTCTTATCGGCACGGCCTCGTCCTACAATCGATTTTTTAATTTCGGTAGCGGCAAGTTCCTGTACCTCCAGGCCATTATTCACGGCTGCTAACATAGCCACGCCGCGGGCATGCCCAAGCACCAGTGCTGATTGTGGGTTTTTCGCCAAAAACACTTTTTCGATCGCCATAACCGTTGGATGATATTGAACAATAAATTCCACCAACCGCTTGTACAGCACATGCAATCGCTCACCTAAATCACCCTTGGGCAATCGAATAGCCTCATGCGCAATCCAAACCAATTGAGTGCCGTGCTGCTCGACAATACCCACCCCCGTGGTTTGTGAACCGGGGTCCAAGCCCAGTACACGCGGTACTATCGGTGATGAGGTTTTCACGAAGTAGTCTTAACCTTCGAGCACAGAATCCGGAAAGTCGGCGTTGGTAAATACGTCGTGCACGTCATCGAGCTCTTCTATCGCATCGACCAGTTTTAATACCTTTTCAGCATCTTCGACACTCAGGGGTGTTTCGATGGCTGCGCGCTGAACAATCTCAGAAGATACCGGTGTAAAGCCAGCGTCCGCCAACGCAGTAACTACCGCGTGATAAGCCTCTGGCGGCGTGGTCACCTCCACACTGCCATCGTCATGCGTTTCTAAATCTTCCGCACCGGCCTCAAGCACTATCTCCATCACCTGCTCCTCATCCGTACCTTCCGCTAACAACACCATGCCGAAGCGTTCGAATAAAAATGCAACCGACCCCTCATTGCCCATGTTGCCGCCGTATTTGCTGAACGCATGGCGCACCTCACTCACAGTGCGGTTGCGATTATCGGTCGTACATTCGACCAGAACCGCGATACCGGAAGGTGCGTAACCCTCGTATCGGACCTCTTCATAGTTAACGCCCTCAAGATCGCCAGTACCGCGCTTAATGGCTTTTTCCACAGTGTCGCGCGTCATGTTGACACCCAATGCTTTATCAACAGCGGTGCGTAAACGCGGGTTGTTTGCCGAGTCGGCGCCACCTTCGCGCGCGGCCACGGTTATTTCACGGATATGCTTGGTGAATAATTTACCGCGCTTTGAATCCTGCGCCGCTTTGCGAAATTTGATGTTCGCCCATTTACTATGGCCAGCCATATATTTGAATGAAGTCCTGCTGATTGAATAGCCTGAATTCTAGCATTCGTAGCCATAGCACCCAAGAAGTGCAGGCTGCCAAAACGAGTACTCCTTCAATTTAGGTTTACCAGCTTTTCGTTATTAAAAACCGCTAAACTGATATACCGTAAGTTCGGCCATTAGCGCTAGAAGTAGCATCGCTATCGCTAAACCTGGTTTACGCAAAAACCCTCCTTTAGCCAGGCAAACCGCCATTGCGAATACCGCAGGGCCCATTAACGGAACCCAGTACCGCTCCCAGGTAACAATTTGTCCTAGCACCAGCATTAACAGGTAAGCAACAGCAAACAAGCCGACAGCCAGCACTATCGGTTCTTCAAGAGCCTTACGCCAATGGAACACACAAATCAGAAACGGTAAACCCAAATTCACCAGGGAATACAAGGCAAACTCCCGATAACTAAACAAACCAGAAAATGAATTGTCGGTCGCGGTGTTCGCGGCGTCAAATAGTGAACCGCTTAAATCAAGCGCGTAATAACAAGCCATCACCAATAACAAACCCAAAAACGATGCAGACAGTAAAGCTAACTGTTGCCCTTGAAGCTGCCGCGCACGGCAAATCAACACAAGCGAAAGACCGGCTGGAACCAATACCAGAGGTAACAAGGCTATACGTGTTTGTAAACCAAGCGCTATACTCACAGCAACAGCCCCAACCGCTAAAAACCTGCGCCAAAACTCGCTTGAATCGCCCTTAAGCAAATGGTGCAGCGCTAAAAAGAAGACCGCCACAGCAGTAGCTCCAGCGATATCGGTCATCGGGGTAAGCATTGCCTGAATATGCAAGTGATGACAGGCAATCAATAATAAGGCTGAAAATACCACGCGCACATCAGTGATATACGCGCGCAATAACTTCCACCAGCAATAGAGCATTAGAAATGCCAATAGAATATTGGCCATCGTAAACACATCCAACCAGGCCATATCCAATTGGGACAACAAAGCAACTATCAGCGGATATAACCACGCCTGGCCATTTCTATCGGCGGCAAGCCAATTGGTAAATTGACTCCAGGAGGTCACGCCACCAAACCATCGATCTATTTGATACGCAATACCAACATAGTTGTCTGGCCAAAAATAGTTCCAGTACTCATCAAGCCGTGCATGCCATGCCAGCTCTGCCAACGGTAATAAAAACGCACCGAACGCCAGAAACAGTGCCCAGCACGTAAGCGAAGACGTTGACTCAGTCGTACCTCTGGCCATGAAACAGCCTGCGGCTACTAGCATGAGTATGCCGGCCACAACGGCGATATCTTTAAGTCGATTCTCCTTGGTATAACGTGTCTGAACTGCCAGCTGCATACCCGCCAAACCGGGCTTGCGAGCAATGGACTCAGCGGTAAAATTCGCTACGCGGTGTGGGTCAAATGCGGTACTACCTAGCAATAACAGGCTTGTGCGGGCATCACCTGAAAGTCGAATATCCAGAACGATTGGAGCATTGCCTTGCACACGATAATTAAGCCTGGAAAACTCCAACGCGGTGGGTTCCGGAGTCGATGCAACAAATTCGCGGTAACCGAGCTGCCATTCACCCAATCGAATTTCTTGCTGAACACTGCCAGTGCTATTTTCACCAGGGTTTTGCCCACCCAGACTGATTGTGAGCGGCATTCCAATGGATGTTTGGTACGAATTGCTATCGACAAATAGAACCAATTCCTCAATACGCCGCACAGACTCAGGCAACGTAAACTCAATATGCTCACCGGGTTCCAACAGTGGAAGAAATTGAGTTACGGTCGCACCCAAGGTGTGTGTACTGTGTTGCCTGGAACTGTACAATGCCTCCAACGATAATATCGCTACGATTAGAGTTAGAAGCCCCAAACAGTACAGCAGATTTTTTTTAAGTAGCGTTTGCACAATTAGTCAATAACTATTTAATCGAAAACCATGAAGCAAGTGAAAATATCCGTTGTGGTGCCCATGTACAACGAGGAAGCCACCATTGAATCTGTACTAACCCAACTCGATGCGCTGGAATTTATCAAAGAAGTTATTGTAGTGGACGATGGATCAAAGGATCAATCGGTAGCACTCACGCAAGCTCACCCCAGTGAAAAAATTAAACTAATCCAGCATGAAAAAAATGCCGGCAAAACCGCTGCATTAAAAACCGGCTTTCAAGCCGTCACTTCAGAATTTGTAGTCGTACAGGATGCCGATCTCGAATACGACCCACAAGAGTTGGTGCACGTATGTGAGCCACTGTGGACTGGCCGCGCAGATGTGGTTTACGGCTCGCGGTTTCTGGTACGAAAAACACAGCGGGTATTGTACTTTTATCACTACCTGGGTAATCGCATGATCACCTTCTTGAGCAATCTAGTGACTAATAAAAACATGACCGATGTTGAAACTTGCTACAAAGCCTTTCGTACTTCATTAATAAAGGGCATGCCCATTATCAGCCATGGGTTTGGTTTTGAAATAGAAGTCACGGCCAAAATAAGCAAAACCAATGCGCGTATTTACGAAACACCGATTTCGTATTATGGACGCACATTTGAAGAGGGTAAGAAAATCACCTGGCGTGATGGCTTGGTCGCGTTGTGGTACATCGTGAAGTTTAATTTGATTCCGAATCAGGAAACCAAAGATTACGTATCGGCGGCTAATCGTGCTCTAGCCGAATCCCGGTAACCCTCTGGCCTTTGTGGAAAAACTATTTGTTTAGACTTCTTTGTGGGCCAATTTAAGTACTTCTTCAGCCAATGCGGCTGACGCCGAAACCAGAAACGGTTCCGCTAGAAATGGGCTTACTGCGCCACCATCATGGCTTAAAAATACACCACCGGCCTCCTCCATAATCAACTGCGGTGCGGCAATATCCCAGGCGTCTTGCTTAACGCTGGAAGGGTTATTGTCATGAATCGTCAGATGTGGTGCATTTCGATGCTCCGCCATACGACAAGCCTGGCCTGAATTTGGCAAATATGAGGTGACTAAACAAGCCCCGTCTTCAGTACGTAATCGATAGCGTAAAGTAGCAAAAAAGGGCGTTTCCAGCCGCGAATCGCCATATTGATTCATATCCACCCAGGCGTTGCGAATCCCGACAAATTGAGAACTGTCGACTTGAACTCGTTTGCCATCTTTATACGCTCCTTGCCCGCGGACGGCATAAAAACACTCGCCGGTGAGTGGGAAATAACAAATGCCCAAATCGGTTTGTTGCCCCCGTCGCCGCGCAACCAATACTGAGCTGTAATGCTTGCCCGCATTCAGTAAAAATGCGCTGGTTGCATCCAGTGGATCAATTATCCACATATCGGCGTCGACTGAATCGGTGTCGGGGCTCATTTCTTCAGAAAGAATCGGCAATTTCTCGGGATCGTCGGCCAAGGCGTCAGTGGCCGCAACATCGGCTTTTTGATCGACGATCGAGACCAGATCGCCAACACCTTTTGACTGCATCTTATGAACCTGACCATAACCTTCGGCGATCACCCGCGCAGCAGCTAACGTGGCGCGCATCGCCAATTGCATGCCTTCACCCAGGCTCTCAGCGTGCTTGATTACCGATGCCTGGGATTTCAATAAATCAGGCTCCATTATTTATTCAAGCCCCCGTCTACCTAGCTATCGTTTTGCTCATCACTGGTGGTGGGCTTAGGTTTGTTGCGCAACTTAATATGCAATTCTCGCAGTTGCTGAGAGTCCACCCCCCCTGGCGCCTCGGTCAGCAAACAAGACGCACGTTGCGTTTTCGGAAATGCAATAACATCGCGAATCGACTCAACACCCAACATCATCGCGACAATTCGATCCACACCAAACGCGATACCCCCGTGCGGTGGTGCGCCGTATTTTAATGCCTCGAGTAAAAAGCCAAATTTTTCTTCGGCCTCATCTTCTTCGATACCCAGTGCCTTAAAAACGGTTTGCTGAACGTCAGACTTATGAATACGAATAGAACCACCACCGATTTCAGTGCCGTTTAGCACCATATCGTAGGCTCGTGAAAGCACTGAGCCTGGGTTGGACTCCAATTCCGTCACTTGATCTGCCTTGGGTGCCGTAAAAGGGTGATGCAACGAACTCCATCGCTTGTTGGCGCGATCCCACTCAAACATTGGAAAATCGACCACCCATACAGGTGCCCACTGAGCTTCAAGTAAATCCAAATCGTGGCCCAGACGCACTCTTAAAGCGGCCAGTGAGTCATTCACCACCGTTGCGTCATCGGCACCAAAAAACACCAAATCACCATCCGCTACTTGCGCCCTCTCCATAATGGCCGACACAACCTCATCAGGCAAAAATTTCAAAATCGGAGACTGCAATCCATCAACACCGGCAGCTAGATCATTAACCTTGATATAAGCTAGCCCCTTGGCACCATAATTACCGACAAATTCAGTATATTGATCGATTTGCTTGCGCGTAAGGCTATTGCCACCCGGCACACGTAATACGGCAACACGACCGCTCTTTGAATTAGCCGGGCCTGAGAAAACCTTGAACTCGACTGCCTGCATTAAGTCGGTAACACTCACCAATTCAAGCGGGTTTCGCAAGTCTGGACGATCGATACCGAAGCGCTCTATCGCCTCGCTGTACGGCATACGCGGAAACGGCGTCGACAAGTCAGTATCCAAATTATCTTTGAACAAACCGACAATCATCGTCTCCATCATTTCCATGATCTGCTCTTCATCCACGAAAGACGTTTCTATATCTAACTGGGTAAATTCAGGTTGCCGATCAGCGCGCAAGTCTTCATCCCTGAAACAACGCGCAATCTGATAATAACGCTCAAACCCGGCCACCATTAGCATTTGCTTAAATAGCTGTGGAGACTGTGGCAGGGCAAAAAACTGGCCATCGTGCACCCGGCTTGGCACCAGATAATCACGAGCACCCTCGGGTGTAGAACGCGTTAATATCGGTGTTTCGATATCCACAAAATTATGTCCATCAAGATAGCTGCGCATGCTGCGCGTTACCTGATGACGCAGCCGCATCGCTTTCTGCATGGGCTCACGGCGCAAATCTAAATAACGATATTTTAGACGGACGGCTTCACCCACATCATCTTCATCCAGTTGAAAGGGTATGGGCACTGAACGATTGAGTATCTCCAGGCGGGTCGCATAAACTTCGACCATTCCTGTTGCTAAATCGCGATTCTCGGTCCCTTCAGGACGTGCACGAACCTTGGCGGTTACTTCAATTACAAATTCGTTTCTTATCGAGTCTGCCAGCTCAAAAGCCTCTTTGGCATCCGGATCAATGACAATTTGCAAAGTGCCGCTCGCGTCACGCAGATCGATAAATATAACGCCGCCATGGTCACGCCGCCGCTGCACCCAACCCGATACCGTAACAACGTCATCAATCAGGTTCTCATTCACTTGGGCACATACATGTGTGCGCATACCTTACTCCCGACCAGTGTTTACTGGGTTAATACAAGATCACACAACCAAGCTTAACACTATGCTTCGTTGTTACTAGAAGAGCTACTAGAAGAGCTGCTCGAAGAACTGGCGTTCGCGGATTTCGCGTTCGCTTTTTTCGAAGCAGAGCCCTTTGTGTCACCTGATTTATCATCATTTTTATCGGCTGCCTTGTCACCGGTTTTTTCGCTGGGCTTATCACCAGAATTTTTAAAATCGGTTTCGTACCATCCTGTACCCTTCAAACGAAAGGCTGCTGCGGTCAATTGTTTACTCAGCGTAGATTTTTTGCAGGCAGGGCAATCGGTCAAGCGCGGATCGCTCATTTTCTGCAAAACTTCCATTTGATGCCCGCAAGCCTCACAGGCGTATTGATAAATTGGCATTAAACCCCCACTCGGCACCGATAATTGACCAGCAGAAAAACCCGCGCATTATACGCACTTTTAGCCTGTGGCGAACATGTAATACA